>JALTEL010000556.1 GCA_027073945.1 Caldifarciminota bacterium
CTATTTGCATATCCAGATATAGCTGCTCATTATCTAGTAAGGCAGAGGTCTGTTCAACAATGACTTCCTTATCACTTCCGACAAGTATACTGCCTCCCAAGTAAAGTAGCTCTGGTCTTTCTGTCTTATCTCTCATCACCAAAACTGGGATTTTCAAAGATGGAGCCTCTTCCTGAATACCCCCAGAGTCCGTAAGTATCAAATATGACTTTGTCAGAAGGTACAACATTTTAGGGTAATCAACAGGTTCAATTAAAAAAACATTATTTAGACCACTAAGTATCCTATATGCAACACACCGGACATTTGGATTCAAGTGTACAGGATAGACAAAAATGTTTTCTGAGTACATAAGAGACAATTCCTTAATGGCGTGACATATTGACTCTAAATTTTTACCAAAATTTTCTCGGCGATGAGCCGTAACTAATATCAATCTGCTCTTACTGCTTTTAGAATTTTTAGCCAGCGTGAATTTCTTCATAAACCAGTTTTCCAATTTAGCTTTAAGCGTCGTATTTTCTAAAAGAATGGACAACCCATATTTTAAAGCATCAACTACGGTGTTTCCCGTAACTATAATCGACTCACCATTAATTCCTTCAGATCGCAAAGACCTTGCAGCATTCTCCGTTGGAGCGAAATTCAATGTGGCAATAACCGAAATCAATCTTCTATTAACCTCTTCTGGAAACGGAGCATAGATATCATCTGTACGTAGACCAGCCTCTACATGTCCCACTGAAATCTTATGGTAAAAAGCTACCAATGCACCTATAAAAGCAGAGGTAGTATAGCCCTGAACCAATACAAATGTCGGCTTAACACTTGTTATAACATCGGAAATACGAGGTATCATATCTGCTGTTAGCTCGGATAGGTCTTGATTAGTCTTCATGAGGTTGAGATCAATGTCGGGTACAATATTGAAGAATTCAAGCACTTGGTCAAGCATCTGGCGGTGTTGCCCTGTAACACATATCTTGGCACTAAAAGATCCATCAGCTTCCAGCGTCTTAATCAAAGGCGCCATTTTAATAGCCTCAGGACGTGTTCCAAAAATCAGTAATATTTTTTTTCTGTTAGTATTATACAATTGAAGTTTTACCGAAATTGTGTCCCATAGAATCACGCAACCATACGCAGCAGTGTTGCCCACGAAAGATTTTCGCAGGAGTTTATCGTGTGTACGGCAAACGGCATCAAAATCATGTGTCAGGGCAGCCTTGGCAATGATATGCCTGAGATCAGAAAACGCAAAGCTGTTGCGGCCTCTGGCCTTGTGACGACGTTCAGGGATATTTTCAAATCGTGCCCTATATAGATCCAGGTAATGGTGGATGCCATCATAGGAAAGTTCATGTGGTTCATGACAGCATAGGCATTGCGAGTTTGGCTCTTGCTGCTTCCAATGTCCTGTTTGATCTCTTTGAAACCAGATTCAATTTTCCACCTTGCGCCATAGTACTCGATGATTTGCACTGTGGTCAGATTGAGATCGGTAGAGAAAAGGGCGATCCATTGAGTTTTACGAAAGACCCAGACTACCAGGACAGGGCATTTAAGGGTATTGAGCATGACCACTTTTGTAGAGGCCATGACCTCGCGGTAATGTCCATAGAAAAACACACGGTGGCATGATGCCTCTGATTTGATTCTGGCAGCCATTTCAGTGCAGGTACCCAGT
>JALTEL010000557.1 GCA_027073945.1 Caldifarciminota bacterium
TTGTTATTTCTTTTAAATGCTTTTCTTTGTAAAATTTCCATTTCCATGATTTTATGACTCTTGCTTCTATGTCTTTTTTCTCAGAGTTTGATAATCTTATGGCAATATCTGGCATAAATAAAAAGGAGATCTCCTGAGAATCAGAGGTTCTAAGTTTTAGGAAACCAAAGCTTGGATTTCCACCAATTATCTCAGAATCCTCATCTATGAGATTCTCCAAAAAATCTCTAGATATTTCATCGAGAGGCGCCACCACTCGCTCTGCACTCAATATCCAATCTCTTTCCTCCCAGAAACTTTCACCCAATTCCATTACAGATTCCGGGAGAGCAACCATCTCAATATCAGAATCTAAAAACTCAGGCATATTGAAATCACGGGATGTCAGTTTTAGAGTCGTGGGAAGTGAAGGTGGGTTCTCTGCTATCTTCACATTATTTTTTAACTTTCCAAAGAATATCTCCTTTGAGGCATCCCAGAATTCCTGTGAAAAATGGCCCCACAATTCTCGAGCAATCTGAGGTTCAATATCAAGACCTATCGGCGTTTCAAGGTTAAACAGCTTACGTGGAATCCATATCCCTCTGGGCTTTTTACCATTCAAATCGGCAAGTATGTATGATGAATGGATTGCATCTCCTGAAATATGGAATATTCCACTATCTAAGTATTCGTATCTGTCTGCAGAACCCAATACACCATATATGCGGACCCCTCTTTCCTTTGCCTCTCTCATCGCTTCAATCATCTCTGAAGAGATTATCTTTTCGGTACGTATGCATATAAAATCATGCGATTTGTTTATCATATCCAAAACTTTTTTTATATATATTTTATTATGAATTTCTGTATTAGAATTGATTCTCTCCCAGAAATTTCTGAGAGTGTCCTCACTACGATTCAACCCATCTTTCATCTTTATTGGCATTATCCGCTCACTCATGATTTCACCTCCAGCTCATAGACGCTGGCCACGTCCCCAGTTATTTTGAAATTTTTTATTTTTATATCTGCTTTACTCCATCCCAATCTTTTTGCCTTTTCTTTCCAGTCCCTGTATTTGTCCCCTGTAACAATGTTCACCCCGTATTTCTGGGCATAGTCAATTATGAAGTAATCTGCTATAGTTCTTGACGGAACAGGTTGCATTTTTCCTGATTGAACCAATTCCTCATATTTTTCTTTGTCAGAAACCAGATGTCTGAGATTTGCATCGCAGAAAACAATTATCTTTTCGAAGCCTTTCTCCTTGAGAGAGTCGATCATTATTTCTATGTTCTTTGCGAGTGGTTTTTCGCCCTTTTTGCCGTTTTTATGATTCCATGCTACATTGCTGCCATCTACAACAATCATTTTCTTTTCCCAGTCTTCTGGGGATAGTGTGGCCATGAAATAGTCCACATAAAGGTCCTCTGTGGCTTTTATCCGGTGATAAAGCTCTTTGTCCGTGTCTTTGAGCTCATTTATGAATGCATCCAAAGAGAAAAACCAGTCTGGAAACGCATCCGGAATCGTTGAGTTTTCCAGAATTTCAACTAGTTTTTTCTCGATTATTGGTTTTGAAATATACATATTATTCTTCATCGATCTGGATAAAAGATGTTTGATCCATCTACTTGCATCATCCTTATTCTTAGGAACCACAGGGATTTCCAGTAAAATCTCCCAATTATTGCTATCTTCTAT
>JALTEL010000558.1 GCA_027073945.1 Caldifarciminota bacterium
GTACCAACGTTATATATTAAATCGGACATAGGATATACCTCAAGAGTCTATCAAATCTACAGAAAACAAATAGACTACAAAAAAAATAAGCCTTCTGTTAAGATATAGGTACCAACCAAAGAGCATCTAAACAGGAGGCTTAATAATGAAACATAAAGAGATTATCAGGCTTCAACGGTTTCGTCAAATCAAGAAGGACATCAGGGGATCAGAAGAGTATCTTATCGTGGGGATCGATGTGGCCAAGAAGTCGCATAATGCTTTTTTAGGAAATGCAAGGGGAAGAGTACTTTTGAAACGATTTGTTTTTGCAAACAGCCATGACGGATTTGAAGGCATGCTTAATAAGGTTGAATCTGTGAAGGCGCTCAACAGCCTCAACAAGGTCGTCTTTGGAATTGAGCCCACAGCCAATTATCATAAACCGCTTGCAGAGTTTTTAATAAAAAAGGGCTGTGATCTTGTATTGGTTTCTGGTGTAGCAGTGAAACGCAACCGGGAATTGTTAGACGGCAGGTGGGATAAACATGATGTTAAGGATGCGGCTAATGTGGCGGATTTGATTTCACAAGGCAAATGTCTCTTTTATGATTATCCTGGCAGCGATCTTCGTGATATTAGAAACTTATTATCATTGAAAAGGAAATTCAAGAAGTTAGAACACAGTTTCAGGGTTCGTATTCGGAATCATCTTCTGGCGCAATATTTTCCTGAGTTGGATTCTTATTATGGCCACAGCGAGCTAGAGAATCTGGCAATTGTGAAATGGTGTCTCAGCCCACCCATGATAGCAGATTTGGAATACGAAGATTTTTTTCGTCTGGTAACTACTCGGGACCGGGGAGTAATGCAGCACAGGCGTTTGAAGGCTATCTGGAATCATGCACGTTGTTCCATAGGATGTGAACCTGGAGAATCTGCTCAATTTGAGGCAAAGATACTTGTGGATGGGCTGAAGCAGATACGGGAAACCATCAAACGTACTGACGGAAAAATCAAGGATATATGTCAGCGGTTTTCTGAGTATAAGTATCTGTTGTCCATCTCTGGCTTTGGGCCGGATGTATCATCCAAGGTTCTTGCTGCCATAGGCGATCCTCACCGCTTTAGATCGAGAAAGCAGATTCTCAAGATGGCGGGTTGGGATCTGAATGCCAATAGAAGCGGCAAGGGATCTGATTCGGCCACCCCAGTCATTTCCAAGCGAGGGAAATCAGATCTCAGGTATGCTTTATATCAGGCGGCCCTGATTGCTTCCATTAAAAACGGGCCATTTTCTACCTGGTATATTAATCAACTCAAAGGCCGTGAAAAGGAAAAGGGGATAAAGACCAAGATGAGGGTAAAACTGGCGGCCAAGCTCTTGATAATTGCCTGGACGCTAATGAAAAAAAAGGAGGAGTTCAACCCTGATCTGTTACAAGTGAATCCAAAATAAGAACGTTCTACTCTTTCCAAGTGAAGACACCGAGACCACTGAGCGTGCTCTGAAGAGGCCTGAGTAGACGGGACGTAGAAAATAAAACTAAAGTGGAACCCAAATTGAGGTATAAACCATGACTGGAAGGAAGAGACGTAAGGCCTATAGTGCTGAGTTCATGACCAAAATAGGACTGGAAGCGCTGACGGGCTGAATACAATCAATGAGTTTGGACAGGTATATGAGGTGCATCCGGTCC
>JALTEL010000559.1 GCA_027073945.1 Caldifarciminota bacterium
AGATATAGGTATAGAACCGGACGCCCACATCCTGCAAGTCAAAGACAACCTCGTCAACGTCTTGTAAATCTTCGGGCGCAGGTTTTTTCTTTTTCCCATACAACGAAATCACCTTGATTGCCCCTCCTTCCGTGGTAGAGTTTGCCACATATTTTCCCTCTGAAGAGGTACCCTTGTAACCATGTTCCGGTGTAAATATTTTTCTGATTTTTATGCCCAGTGATGTCAGCGTATCCAAAAGTGATGTCGTTCCCACAAAGGAGGAATGGTTTACCACTAAGGCTACATTTTTTCCTGAGAGGAGCGGAAGATAGCGATCGAATTGTGCATCTCCCGGAACGATAGCGCTGTAATCAACCAGCCGTAAATTGTTTTTTTGCCCTTCGGCAAACAAGGAAAAAAACACTATGGTAATGAATAACAGATATTTCACGGCAAACCCCTTACATTATTTCTAAAAAATGGTAAAAGTACAAAAGCAGAAGGTATGCCAAAAAGAATTACGTTAAATTTGTCGAAAAATAAATCCGCTTGAACTTTGAATATTTTATAGCAAAACGCATTCATGCAGGGCGAAGTGCAACCTATTCCGCACCCGTTATTCGCATTGCCTATGTGAGTATTGCCCTTGGACTCGCCATGATGATTATTTCGGTGGCCGTGGTTATCGGCTTTAAACACTCCATCAGCCAAAAGGTAACGGGTTTTGCCGCACCTCTGAAGATTGTTCCTTACGATCGCAACAATTCGCTGGAGGAGCAACCGCTAACCGTTTCCGATTCCCTGTTTGATGCGCTAAAAAAATTTCCGGAGATATACCATGTGCAGCGAACAGCACAAAAAGCGGGCGTTTTGAAAACAGACAATCAAATACAAGGCATTGTTTTGAAAGGGGTTGGTAGCGATTTTGACTGGGATTTTATGAAGCAAAATTTGGTTCAGGGGAAGTTGCCCAATCTGAACACTCCCCACAAAGCCTCGAAAGAGGTACTGATTTCAAAAAAGATAGCCGACTTATTACAAATCAAGGTGGGTGATGCCGTAAGGATATGGTTTATTAGTGGCAAAGCACAAGCAAGGGGTCGTAAACTAACCGTAAGCGGAATTTATGAAACCTCGTTGGAAGAATTCGACAATCGTTATTTGCTTGGCGATATCCGACACATTCAAAAACTCAACGGATGGAACCAACAGCAGGTTGGAAGTATTGAACTGAGGACGCACGAGATGAAAAACCTGAAGGCGATTGCTTACAATCTTTATCATATTCTCCCCTATAATATGACGGTAAAAACGGTATTTGACGAATACCCCGAAATTTACAACTGGCTCGACTTGCTGGATACCAATGTGGTAGTGATTTTGGTGTTGATGATTTTGGTGGCGGGTATTACCATGATTTCAACTCTTTTTATTTTAGTCATCGAACGTACCAACATGGTAGGTGTTTTGAAAGCACTTGGTGCTACCGACGGATCGATGAGAAAAATCTTCCTTTACAAGGCATCGGGAATTATTTTCAAAGGGATGATTTGGGGAAATGCTTTGGCTCTTTTGTTTTATTATTTTCAGGATAAATTCCACTTCCTTCACCTTGATCCTGCCTCTTATTATGTAAATTATGTGCCCGTTGAATTGCACCTGACTACTTGGTTGCTCATCAACACAGGAACTTTTC
>JALTEL010000560.1 GCA_027073945.1 Caldifarciminota bacterium
TTGGTCTTTCTCCCTTCCCTGAAGAAAGGGAGAAAAAGCAATCCGCCTTCCGGAATTATAATGGGGGACATTGGTGCTTTTGCTGCTTCAATTGCCAATATCTTCAGTTCACCACAGAGACACAGAGAACACAGAGATTTCTTTTTTGGCCAATCGGGAGACGACTATTGGCCAAAATAGCACAGGGCACTCCTTATCGGGATCGTTGATGAGATTGGAAAAGGTTTGTGTGACCTGAACATCCGGGTATTGCGCCTGCACACGTTTAAGCGCATCCATATTGGAATCACATACTATGGCAAGTGCTCCCAAATCATGGAAGTTGCGGATTAAATTCTTTCCCCAATAGCCACCTCCGATAAGTCCTATCATATGGTTTGCTCCTTAAAAGGAAGGTTCAAGGTTCAAAAGCAAGACAGTGAACTGTAATCAGTGACACGTGATGGTGTGATGAGTGAGATATGGAAAGTTGTTAGGTCCTATCACGCGACTTTTGAGAGCTTTTTGTCCATTAACTTTATCACGTCTTTAAACAAATTCGAGGCCTTAAAAAACTCTACCCCGATAAGTTCACCGGACACGTCAAGCTCCAGGTTCACGCCAGGCGCAAGTTCAATCACTCCTTCCTCTTGCCTCTTTTTTGATAAATAAAGGATGTCTTCTTCATCATAAAAGATCTTAAAATCTTTCATTCTATCTTTCTCCATCTCCCTGTGATGAAAACGGCGAAAGGCAAAGGGCGAAAAATAGGGGGTTTAGTTCACTGCCCAATCTTCTACTTTTAATTTTTCAACGCGATTAAATTCTTTTGCGTTATGGGTCACAACAACCAATTTATTTGCCATGGCGATTGACGCGATCTGGATATCCCTTTCACCAATCATAACACCTTGTCTCTCAAGTTGCGTGCGGATCAGGGCGTATTTTCTCGCAGCCTTTCCATCGAAATAATATAGTTCAAGGAGAGATGATATCTTTTCAATTTTCAAGCGCCTTTCCTTTTTTCTGACCGGCGATTTTTCTATTCCGTAGTAAATTTCAGCCAATGTAATTGCCGATATCGATAAATCTGACGGCGCGTGTTTCTTAAGCCGGGAAATGACCTGTTCGTCACCTTTCATCCAATAACTGACGATGTTTGTGTCAAGAAGATACATACCGTATTTAATCCAGGTTGAAGTCTACGGGTGGTAACGCCTCTGGGGTTTGAAAATCCCGGTCTTCCGTAAAAAGATCCCAGAATCCTTTTGGCCATTTACTTCTTTCAAGAGGCTCCAGAATCACCCTGTTCCCTTTTTTGCTGATTTTTACCTCATTTCCCTTGAATCTGAACTCCTTTGGTAAGCGGACCGCTTGCGAGCGGCCATTTTGAAAAATCTTCGCCCGTGCCTCCATTTTTAATATCCTCCAAACATAAATGATATATATATCAGTTTAGGAGAAGCAGAGGGGGTCAGGCATCGAAAATAGAAATTAGCCTGTTTACCTGACTCCTTATCCTTATCTTCCTGCTTAATCCCTAAAATTATCGCAACATCTGTTCACCACAGAGACACAGAGTACACAGAGATTTTCCTTTTTTTGGGGGACGGAATAGGGGACATTCTATATTACTCCTGTCAAGGAATTTTTTTGTTCTTTGAAAACGGTCTGTTAAAAAAGAGCGGTAGATAACGA
>JALTEL010000561.1 GCA_027073945.1 Caldifarciminota bacterium
CATGTAGTACTCTTCGGTATAAGGAAGCAGAGCCATCTGCCTTGCCCTCTTCACTGCCCTTGCCAATTGCCTCTGATGGTAAGCACAGGTGCCCGTTGATCTTCTTGGTATAATCTTTCCTTTTTTTTTTTTTTTCTTTTTTAATTTTTCAATATCTTTATAATCTATTTTATCAACACCCTTCATACAAAATTCACAATTATTTCTTCCCATTTAATTTTCCTCCTGTTTTAAAAATTCACATCGCCCGGAAGCTCTTCTTCTGGCTCTTTTTCATCAGGAATATCGGCATTGCCGGGCTCATTTTGCTGCTGTGCCTTTTCCAGAAACTGCACTGACATGGCATTCACTTCTATTTTGCTTCTTTTCTGTCCCTCACTCGTTTCCCATTCGCTTGAAGTAAGCCTGCCCTGAATAATAACAGGACTTCCCTTTTTTAATCTTTCCTGGCACCTTTCGGCAAGGTCGCCCCAAGTGGTAACTCCGATAAATAATGTATCATCCTTCCATTCTCCCTGACTGTCCTTGTACCTGCGGCTTACAGCTACTCTGAATTTCGTTATTGCGCGTCCCTGTGTGGTGTATCGTAATTCAGGGTCCTGCACAAGTCTACCTGACAAAATAGTTATATTTAAATTGGGTAATCTGAGTTCAGTCATTTTTCATCTCCTTATTACCATGTATCTCATTACTTCTTTTTTCTTGAGGCTGAAAAACTTTTTAATTCCATCTATGCCTTCAGGATTCGCATTGAATGTCAACAGATAGTAAGCTCCTTCCTCTGCATGTCCTATGGGATAAGCGAGCTTTCTCCTGCCCCATTCTTCTACTTCTTTTATCTCACCTATTTGTTCAAGGTTTTCTTTTATACTGGTGATTGTACCGTCAATATCCTGGTCGGAAAGTTCAGGATTTACTATCACCATCATCTCATATTCACGCATATACACCTCCTGGTCCTGTTAAGGGGACTCTTTCGCAAGAGTCCGAGCTACCTTTTAAGGATAAAGTAAAATACAGGCATAATCAACATTTTGCATTGTATCACCGTATTTTCAATCGCATACTGTTTGCAGGTTTCATTGATTCTTTAAGATATTAATTTTAGTGCTATTTCGTTTACATACAAGAAAAGCAGTAGACAAAATCAAACCCGATGTAATAGCTATAGATATAAGATTGTGCAAGCAGATTTAATATATTAGTTGCACAATTGTGCAATTGCATTTATAATATACAAACTGACAAAAAGGAGGAGAAAATGCAAGATATACAAACAAGCCGCAAAACAGGCAACAGGATAAAAAATCCTGACAATAGTATATGCAACCTGGATAAGGCACAATATGCAAATAACTTTATGAAATATTTTACCGGATACATTATACTGATATTGATGGCAGTGGGATTATCCACAGCAACCCTATATGCTCAAAAAAGACCTGTGCCAAGGCCTCCTATTTACGGAATACCGGCAAAAACATTACCTCGCAGGCATATGATTCTGCGCGGATACTATATGTATTTCCATTACAATAAAGAGTGGAGCAGTAAGAAGGATGAGATGGTAAATATTCCTGATAGTACAAGCTTCAAAAAAATGGCAGTGGTCATGAAATTTCGTTATGGAATCTTCAATAACCTGACTTTTATCGCTAACTTTCCTTTTGTTTACAGGCAGGCAAACATAGGGAATATCATTAAAAAACAAAGCAGCGGCATTGGCGACATGGTGGGCGCATTTTTATACAGATTCTATTATAATAAAAATAAGCGACTTCTGACTTCAATGCTACTATACACAAAATATCCCACAGGTAAATCAGGGAATATAGCCAGCAATGCTTTGCCGCTCGGAACCGGTAGCTTTGATGCAGGGGTAGCCTTTTTACCCGAATGGGAATACAGGAAATTGGATATGAGGGGAAGCCTGTTTTACCAAATACGGGGCACAAATAAAGATAGCATTAATCTTGGGGATATGTCTTCTGCTTCGTTGAGTATTGCTTACAACTTCAATAACAATTTTATTGCAGAAAACTCATTATCGTATAAATACAGCCAAAACAACAGCAAATCCGGAAAGGAAATAAGCGATTCTTACACCTACCTGCTGCAGTATATCATAGGAGCCCAATACAGAATCAAACGGTCATTCCTTGCACAAATAGCCGCACCTGTCACATTGAAAAGTAAAATACCATTAAGCCAGCAATACGAATTATGGGCAGGCCTGTATTACATGCATTGATAAAACAAAGAGAGAAACACTATGAAAATAATTGCAATCATTGATTCTTTCGTAAAAAAATATATGCCCCTTGTCATACTTGTCGCACTTGCAGGTGGATATTTTGTAGGACTTCATCTTTCAAGGGCAGCTGTACAGGGCATAAAATCATCTATTCTACCCTTAGTTGTTGTTATGATATACGCCATGTTAATTACCATGAAAATGGATGAGCTCAAAGAAGTATTCCTCTATCCCAAAGAAATAATATACGGTAGCGTTCTGTCATTGCTTATAGCACCTCTGCTGATGATCCCACTGGCAACAATATTCACAAACAATACGGGAATTTACGTTGGACTCTTACTGGCTGCCATAATGCCTCCGGGCGGTATGGTGACTTACTGGAGCGGCATCCTGGATGCTAACATTGGACTGGCAATTTCCCTTGAAGCAATTACTCTGTTAATCGCAATTTTCTGGGTTCCATACGGTATGAAATTACTGGTTGGAAGTAAGGTTAATGTAAACACAGCAGTCTTACTTCACAAGATCGTTATTGTTATTATTGTTCCATTGACATTTGCACTTATCACTCAAAAGCTCATAACACACAAAAGCGGGTGGAAAGGTATTTTAAAGATAAAGCCCCTTTGTCATTTAATATCCTCTCTCATTGCATTCTATATGGTTTTTGTTGCCACCAGTGTTACAGCGCATGCAATATCCAGGCACCTCTCATTTATCACACTGCCCGCTTTGGGTATGCTTATATACTACGGTATAGCCTATCCTTTTTCCTATTATATATCTCTAAAAATCTTCAGAATTCCATTCTCAAAAAGCATTCCGATAACATACGGATTCTCAACCAAAAACCTTTCCCTTGCTATGGGAATTGCCGTTGCAGCATTCGGGCCTATGGCACTTCTGGGCGTTGTTCCATGTATGCTTTTTCAGATGCCACTTGCTGCAATGTGGTTTAAGTTCTTCAGCAAAATAAAGGCAAAAAATAAGAATATTGCAAATACAGCAGGAGGTTTTAATGTTTAAAAAGATATTATATCCGACAGACTTCTCAGAGTCGGCAAGAGCAGCACTTTTATACGTAAAAAAACTAAAGGATGCTGGCACTGAGCAGGTAATTATCTTGCATGTGTATGACGAGAGGAACATAGAAATACTCTGGGACGCCGAGACATTTATAAATGAAACCGAAGATATTGAAAAAGCCAGGCACAAAGTGGTCAAAAAGATGCTTGAAAAGAATTACAAAAAGCTCAAAGAATTGGAAAATGAGTTGAAAGCAACGGGGTTAAAAGTGGAACTAATTGTTAAAGAGGGGATTCCATACCGGGAAATCATCGAGACTGCATCGGATTTGCATGTATCTCTAATTGTCATGGGTTCTCATGGAGAAAGAGGTGTAATAAAAGAAGTAATAGGCTCCACAACAGGAAAAGTTTTAAAAACTGCAAGCGTCCCCGTACTTGTCGTCAGAGTGATTGATAATACTACTCATGAAAAATAGAGAGATATTTATAGCAATTGCAAATTGCTCTGGTCGCTCAAATATCGGGCAGATGTCTGCTGAAATTGCAAAAAGGTTGGACAAAGCTTTGCCATATGCCAGGATAAGCTGTCTTCCCGCTATTTTTCCTGGACTAAAACCCGCTTCGAAATTTTTTGAAGCAGACGCAATAGTGGTAATAGACGGATGTAAAGAGGGTTGTGTGTCAAAAACCATTGAGAAAGCAGGTTTAAAGCCGTCTATTCGTATTGCACCCGACGTGAATTACGGCATTGAAAAGTTACCGGGCCTTGATTTTGATAAAAAGCTCGCCATCGAGATAGCTGAAGACCTTATAGATAAGGTAAAAAAACTTGCCGAAGGTATGGATAGATAGCGAATTTCAGGTGAATATCGATAATTACACGTTACTTATTGATTTTTTTATTCGCAGACCTTATAATTTTATACATTATAGGAGTTATTTTAATTGCCAAAAGATAGAGAACAACAATTCGGTTCGGGTAAGAGTCCGTATATGCGTTTTTTTATGGCCCTTGCCTGTGACAATAGGCTGAAAATTCTGGAACTGCTCAGAGACAGGGAAATGAGCACACAGGAAATTATTGAAAAGCTCAAACTCGACCCTTCGGTTGTCTCAAGACATCTTGCAATGTTGCGTGACAATTGCATGGTACAGATTAAGAAAAGCGGCACAATGCTTTATTACAAAATTGCCGATGAGCGGATATTACATATAATCGACATGGCAGGATACATTCTGCGGCATTGCTATGAACAGCACCAGGAATTTTTTAAAAAATAAATTTAACAACTGCCCATGATAAACAGATGCATGATTGGCTATCATCGATTAAAGGAGAGGTGCTTTGAAAAAAGAAGAGGACAATTTTAAGGATATACCCTCTAAAGATGACGCAGCCAAAAAGATGCTGGAGTATTACAAAAGTACCGCCGATTCATACGACACCATGCATGTCAATAAAGATGACGAGCATTACATTGCATTAAGTATCATATCTTCTTTTATTTATTAAATTGCATAATATCACCAGCATTCTTGACATAGGATACAGAACAGGAAGAGGAATTAGATACCTCATGGACAATCACCCGGGGCTTTTTATCAAAGGCACTGACATTTCAAAAGAGCTTTTGCGGATAGCTGCAGGTAAAAACAAAATTCCCCGGGAAAATCTTATCCGCTCGGATGCTTATTCGCTTCCTTTCAAAGATAACAGTTTTGATGCTGTAGTTGAACTCGGCGTGCTTCATCATGTAAAAAATCCATCTCAGGTGGTTACTGAAATGATACGGATATCAAAAAAGGTCGTTTTCATTTCTGACGCAAATAGATTCGGCCAGGGCAGCTATGTACAGAGAATAATAAAATTTATACTGTATAAACTAAAATTATGGAACCTTGCAAATTATATCAAAACACGAGGTAGAGGATATACCGTCTCAGAGGGCGATGGTATAGCTTATTCATACAGTGTGTTTGATTCATATCCAATATTGATGAAAAATAGCAGAAAAATTATAGCCATCCCCACAGCAGGAAAAGAAAAATCATCCGTTTTCACACTGTTTAGCTCTCCTCACTTTCTCATTTGTGCTTTCAAATCCTGAATATATACAAGACAAAAAAGATAAAACTTGCATTTTTGTGCTTTAGTTAGTATAATATTAATATAACAAGGGGGTAGCGATGAAAAAATCCTTAATTTTGATATTGCTTGCATTCATAGTAATGCAAGGTTGTAAGAAGAAACCTCCCACACAACCGCCACAGCAGCAGAGCGAAGTCCCTTCCGACATACATGGTGCATGGGTAGGTACATGGAAAAGTAACGTGATAAATGATACATCACAGGGTATAATACACATAAGTCTGACCCAGGACTCTGCCCAGATCAGCGGAACCGTTAAGTTTGACTCACTGTCTTCGGTAGAATATGCTTTTACAGGTGAGCTTTCTGTAAGCCACGGAGTAACCTCTATCACCACATTCGCATACAATACATCGGACAGCTCGGATAAAGTTACATTTTCCCTGTCCTATGAAAGCGGTGATACAATGACAGGCACGTACAGCTTTAGTTCGGTAAATCACGGTACATACTGGGCTATAAAAGGCACACATC
>JALTEL010000562.1 GCA_027073945.1 Caldifarciminota bacterium
AGTTCGCATAGTTCGCATAACTGCTCGATGAATATGTCTTTACCGAATTTGAATATGAATGATATCTGTTGTTTACCTTCACCCAGCTTCCCGTTACATCCCACCCCGACGGGAATCCATCCATATTGTCATTTACCACTGTTGCTGAGCTGAGTCCCAGCATCAGTATGGCACTTATCACTAAATTCATTTCTAACCTCCTTGTCTAATTTCTATATAGCAATTTCTTTGCCAAAAAATGTTTTTATCTCTCTAAAATATAAACGATGCCGTATTCTCCTGACAATAAAAAACTTATGCCACATTTAGGCTTTAGCATAAAAAACACAGGGTGACGAAAAATTTAACAGTTTATGGAATGGCCGCACAATTGGTTGATTTACAGGTTATTACGCTGTTTAGTTTTATTTATGGGCAGTTCAATACTGTATTTTCTCATCTTTGAAATCAAGGTTGTGCGGGTTATACCAAGCCTTCTGGATGTCTCAGTTTCATTCCAGTCCACTTCTTCAAGGCTTTCAATGATGATGCTCTTTTCAAATTCGTCAACAAGGGTTCTCAAATCCCTGCTCTTCATCAATCTTTTCTTAATTCTATCTGACAGATGCCTGAATCTCAATCTGTCTCCGTCGGAACAGAACGCAGCAGCCCTTTCAACTTCATGCTCCAGCTCCCTGACATTTCCGGGCCATTTGTAAGACAAAAAGGCATCCATAACTTTCTTACTGACACCGTCAATGCGTTTGCCGAGTTTAATGGAAGCACGTTTTAAGAAATACTTTACAAGTATGGGAATATCGGATTTTCTCTCCCATAGTGCGGGAATTTCGATTGTTATACCCGCAAGCCTGTAGAAAAGGTCTTTTCTGAATTTTCCATTTTCTATCATAGTCTCCAGATTAACATTGGATGCCGCTATAATCCTCGTGTTTATGGAAATCGGAGAGGTACCCCCCACTCTTCTTATGGTTTTTTCTTCAATGGCTCTCAATATCTTGGACTGCATACTGACAGATGTGGCCTCAACTTCGTCAAGAAAAATAGTACCACCGTCGGCTACTTCAAAAAGTCCTCTCTTTCTGGAAATTGCACCTGTGAAAGCACCCTTTTCATGTCCGAAGAGCTCACTTTCAAGCAGTGTATCCGGTATGGAACCGCAGTCAATCACTACAAAGGCATTATCTCTTCTCTGACTGAGTTCATGGATTTTTCTTGCAACGAGCTCTTTACCGGTGCCGGTTTCACCAAGGAGAAGAACGGGCAAATCATTCTGCGCTGCAACTATGGTGGAATTTTTGATATTTTTTATGGCTCTGGACTCGCCTACGATTTCCCTTTCTTTCAGGAAAACCCTGGCATTTTTCGTAATTTTGCGACTGCCGCCTGCCTTTTTACTCCCTGTTCTGCGTTTGTCATGCTCAAGGGACTCCATAACTCTGGCAAAAACCTCATCAACATCCCCGTACTGATCTATTGTCGTTGATGTAATGCCCATATAAAGACCGACTTCCAATCTCTTGCCCATTACTTCAATTGCCTGAAACTTGAATGTTGATTTTATTCTGTCCGCAAACACCTTGGCGCCTTCCAGCGTTGTATGAGACATCAATATGGCAAATTGATTGAGCCCCATACTTGCCAGAATATCACTCTTCCTGACCAGCTTCTGCAGGATTTCATCAACCTTTATCAAAACCTTTTCCGCAAATTGAATACCGTAGGTCTCGGAAAGTTCGGAATATCCCTTAATCTCAAGTACAACTAAGGAAAAATCCTCTTCATATCTGTAAAATCTGTGAAGCTGCTCATCCGCCCTGAGCTTCAGATACTGAAGATTCGGAAGATTTGTCAGAGGGTCGGTGTACACAAAATCCTTCAGCGTGTAATAACCGAAAAGCGGAGGAAGCAGAGACAACAATTCGTTGAAATCTTCGTCATCCTTCACCTTGTGATTGTCAACTATTAGAGCGGCTATTGTGAATCCATAGCCCTTGAGCGGGATTATCAAATTGCCTTTGTACTCGTAAGTTTCCTGTATATGCCCAATAATCTTTCTGAGCTCGTTTAATTCTTCTTCTAGAAAGCCTCTTGTTACCTCGGATTTTATCTGCCCGTTGGGCTTTAAAATAAAAATAGCACTCTTTTTAATCAAATGGTTCCGGGTGATATCCTCCACAATTTCAGCGGATAAAGCCTCTATATCCTCTATGTTCCTGAGATTATTCAATAAATCCTTATTGTAATGTTGCATTATTGCTATAATAATAACTTATTTTGTTTGAACATTCAACTGTTAGGTTGTATAATATACTTAAATAAAAAGGAGGACTCATGACAGTGAAGAAGACGGTATTTAATGAATTGCACAGGGAATTGGGCGCCAAACTCGTGGACTTCGCCGGTTTTGAAATGCCTATATGGTATGAAGGCATTGTAAAAGAACACAACTGGGTAAGAAAAAGCGCAGGTGCATTTGATGTCTCACACATGGGTGAAATTGTCGTAAAAGGTGATGATAGATTTGCTTTTGTCAACTTCATAACATCAAATGAGGTCGGAAAACTTGAAACAGGAGAAGTGCAGTATTCAACCCTTCCCACGGAAAAGGGAACCATTGTCGATGACCTGCTCGTGTACAGGCTAAAGGACAGCATATTGCTTGTAGTAAATGCATCCAATATTGAAAAGGATTACGCATGGATAACAAATCATAAAAAGGGTAATGTAGAAATAGAAAACATATCTCCTTCCATATCCGAGATTGCATTCCAGGGACCTCTATCGGAAGAGGTTTTGCAGAGAATAGTAAAAGAACAATTATCACAAATGCCATATTACTGGTCAGGATATTTCACCGTTATGGGGAAAAAGATACTCGTTTCAAGAACAGGATATACAGGGGAAGACGGTTTTGAACTCTATTTCGAAGACCCCTCTCATGCAATTGACGTATTCAAAAAGCTCCTTTCCTTTGAAGAGGTCAGGCCTGTTGCACTGGGTGCAAGGGATACCCTGCGGATGGAAATGGGATACTGTCTGTATGGAAATGATATAGATGAAACCACCAATATAATAGAAGCAGGCCTGTCATGGGTTTTGAATCTTGACAAGGATGATATGATGGGGAAACAGGCTCTGGTTAACATTAAACAGGATGGTATTAAAAGAAAAAGGGTCGGATTTGTCATAGAGAATCCGAGAGCTATCCCAAGGCAGCATCAGAAAATATTCAACGCAGAAGCACAGGAAATAGGAGAGGTAACGAGCGGGGGACCCTCACCATCCCTTGGCATAGGTATTGGCATGGGATATGTTAAAAAAGGCTTTCACAAAAGGGATACTGAAATCTTCATAAACATAAGAGGGAAAAAGGAAAAAGCCAGAATAATACGTATGCCGTTTTACAAAAACGGAACAGTAAAGAAATAATCGCGGAGCGGGAAAATCGCAGAAGACGTGTGTATTTCTATTTTATTCCTGCAGTGCTGTTTAAATCTTGCAGCAGATATTGCGGGTGCCATTCCCTTGCTAAAAGTGTTTGCTTGAAAAAACGGGCAATTTACATTATAATAGGAATCTACAGCAGGCCCTGTCGTCTAATGGTTAGGACACCGCTCTTTCAAGGCGGCGGCAGGGGTTCGAATCCCCTCGGGGCCATATTAATCCGTCAAAATAGCACTTTAAATGCCAAAAACAACAGCCAATTATGCCTTAATGCAGGTAAACGGACCGGACAACCGCCATGACAAAGAATGAGGTGGATATGACATACATGCAGGGCTCTCTTAAAAAGTCCGACATACTTGATATTACAGATAAATTGTATTCACGGGCAAAAAATGAGGATTTTTCGGGGTTTGACCCTTATGACGGATTGAACACACCCCTTTTGAAATACATTCCCATTTTAAAGAATAAATGGCCTATGATTTTTATTACCCAATTTTTCAAAAGATTCCCCATAAATTTGAGGCCTGTTTTTGGGATAAGAAAAGAGAGAAATGCCAAGGGAATAGCCCTATTTGCATCAGGACTGATCAACCTTTACAGCACAGACAAAGACGCCTTTATCATAGAAGATATAGAAAAGCTTGCAAAATGGTTAAAGGAGAACAGAAGCCCTTATTCCGAAAATTACGCATGGGGCTATAATTTCCCATGGCGCTCAAGAAACGGTTACAAATCAAAATATTTCCCCAATGTCGTTACCACTTATTTTGTTGCAGATACCTTTCTCCAGCTGTACAAATTGACAGGAAAGAGCGAATGGCTTGACATTGCCGTTTCCGCCGGGAAATTTATGCTTCTGGAATTGAATAAATACAGGGACGAGCGGGGAATATGCTTCAGTTACGGCCCCGGTGATAACGAGCGTGTTTACAATGCCACACTGTTTGCATCTCGCTTACTGTTGGACCTCTGGAACATAACAGGCAATGACGATCTTCTGGAAAACGGCACACTCAGTGCGAATTTTGTAATAAACAGCCAGAATGAAGACGGCTCCTGGTTTTACGGGGATAATAAAAACCAGAAGTGGATTGATAATTTTCATACAGGTTATAACTTATGGGGGCTAAATGCCATCAGGGGCATTGTCAAAATACCCAATATAGATGCCTCCGTGAACCGGGGCATGGATTTTTACATAAACAACCTGTTTGACAGGGATCTGATACCTTATTACTACCATAATAGAAAATATCCAATTGATATTCATGCCTCGGCTGTTGCCACTATTGTGTTCACTGATTTTGGCAATACTGCCTATG
Source organism: Caldifarciminota bacterium (assembly GCA_027073945.1). The sequence continues at coordinate 4,773 of JALTEL010000562.1, forward strand.
CCCGAAAATCCCTGAGCAATGCACTTTTGATGTTTTATTCACAAAAAGGGGATTTTTATTTCAGAAAATACAGGTTTACAACAAATAAAATTTCCTATATGAGATGGTCAAATGCATGGATGTTCTATGCAATGACAGAGTTTCTCTCCAAAAGCAAAGAACAAAATAAAACAATCAAGGCATAACGGCAATCCGTTATTGAATTTTTTAGCTATATCATGAATGTTAATTCTGCTGTTCAAACCCTATGCTAAAACCGCCTGCTTGAAAAAACGGGCAATTTACATTATAATTCACATCATAAGAGGGTATTGGAGCGATTATAAAATTTAATGAACAGTTTTTTTCTTTAAAATTAGTGGTAGGGAGTCAAATTTCAAAATGGTCATAGCAATTTACATAAATAGTTTCCCAAATGTAAAAATTATGGAGTATTATGCGTAAAATTTTAGTCACGGGCAGTGCGGGATTCATAGGTTACAGGGTATGTCAAAAGCTCCTTGATGCGGGTTTCAGCGTTGTCGGCGTGGACAACATGAACAATTACTATGATATAAGACTGAAGCAATACAGGTTGAATTTACTGAATGCGCAGAAAAACTTCACCTTTTACAGAGCTGATATTGAAAATAGAGCCGCTCTGGACAAACTTATCTTCGAAAATCATAACATAGATGTTATTATCAATATGGCTGCAAGAGCCGGTGTGCGGGCTTCGGTTGAGAATCCCTTTATCTATTATTCAACCAATGTAACAGGCACATTAAATCTACTTGAGCTTGCAAAAAAGTACAACATAAAGAAATTTATACTTGCATCTACATCGTCGCTGTATGCAGGGCAAAAAATGCCCTTCAGCGAGGAACTCCCGGTGAATACTCCAATATCTCCTTACGCCGCATCAAAGAAGGCCGCCGAAATTATGGCATTTACATATCATTATCTCTATGATACTGATATTACTGTTTTCAGATTCTTCACAGTTTACGGCCCAGCAGGAAGGCCGGATATGAGTATAACACGATTTGTAAAATGGATTTATGAAGGCGAGCCTGTTGTCATTTTCGGAGACGGCTCTCAGACAAGGGATTTCACATACGTTGATGACATTGCAGATGGTG
>JALTEL010000563.1 GCA_027073945.1 Caldifarciminota bacterium
GTTTTTTTTTATTTCTCTCATTTTTCTACATCTTCCTTATCAAAAAACTTCTTGAGTTTATCTAAAACCTCTTTTAGTTTGTTTTTCCGAACAGATGCAACCTTTTTAACAATTATCTCTTTATGACAGGTAAAGATTTTCCATACTTTTACGATAGATTGCCTTGGAATTACACCTGAGGAGATATCTCTTAAAGACAAGAAAGTTTCAAGTTGTTCTTCTAATCTGTCGGGGAAAGAAGATGTTATTGCCACCAATACAACATCTTCCTGTGTAGTATTAAACCAATTTGGGGATACAACAAGAGCGGGACGTCTTTTGAGCTCAGAAAGGTCGGTAAATGAAAAAGGGACGAGAACAATATCACCTTGTTCATACATTGTTCCAGATTTCGTCTACCTCGTTATCCCAGAATTTGAAAGCACTTTCTGCAACTTTTAGCCAGTTAAGCAAATCCTCATCTACTGTAGGTTTGGGAAGTATTGGGGACACACTCCCAGTTGCAGCAATTTCTTCCCTCACTATCTCGGTATCTTCTCTATTCCATGGGATGAAATACTGAATTCCAGGAGTGAGAAGTAGTTCATCGTGTGATTGTATATTTACCACTTTGCAATAAGTAGAAGGATTTATAAAAAATCCATATTCCATAGATTCTCTCGTAGTAGAAGTTATCGTTTCCATTTTATCCTCCTTGTTTATATATTTCTACCCATCGGGATGACTTTATATTTACAGCTACCTGAGAGGGCCCAGATGGTGAAACAACCTTTTTGACCTCTCCATTAAAACGAAATGTATCTGTTATTGGGATACTCTCTATATATGCTCCGTAGTAAAAAAAGGATTCAGAGTCTTTCCCTTTCAATAAACTCTGAGGGTCAAAAGGAACTTGTAATTCCATCTCTTTCTCATACTCCTCATAAAGTTGCCACATTGCATCTTCTAATTTCCCATCTGGTTTTTCTACATTAAGTCCTATCTCTTCCTCGGCTTCATCACGGGTAATAAGATAACCATGAATGCATAATTCCTCGGTTAACTTTTTAATAATTTCCTCTATCTTTCGTTCGTCTCTTGCCTTATCCATATGAAGCAATAGAAGTTTCTTTGCGAGTTTGCGAATCATTCGGTATCCCCTGTAAACATTACCTAATGCTAATGGATGGATTTTGTTTGCTAATTCATTAAAAATACTTACCATTTGCTCATTCCTCACTTCCGCCTTCTCCTTCGCAAGAAGGAAATAGGAAGTCAAATCTTCCACACTTATAGGGATTTTTCGCTGTTTCTTAGGGTCACTGGGGTCGTTGGGGTTAAAAGGATGTCCAGTAGAAGGGTCAATGGGAGTTAACTCCGATGATTTCCCCATTACAATTTTGTCAGCACCCAAGCAAATTAAGGTTGCTGCACTATGGGCTCGATATGGTATGAGCACTTCAAACTCTTTTGAGTATTCTCTTATTAACCGACATATCCTTAAAGGGGCAATCATATCCCCACCTCTGCTGTAAAGAAAGAAGCTGATTCTTTCCTGTTCCCCAATAGTGTCTAAATGCTTTCGGATTATCCTCACCGCATCATCTGCTATTTGAGTAGTAAATGGAGGCCGGTCCCCTGTAACATAAGAAATCACATGGGAAGAACGTTGTTCCTCTATCTTCTTAATTA
>JALTEL010000564.1 GCA_027073945.1 Caldifarciminota bacterium
GATGTTTGTTTATCAAACATACAGAAATGTTGGGAGCGGAGCAGAAAAACAAGAGAGGAAAGAGATAATAAGAAATTTTCTTAATCAATTTGTTGATTATTTTGAAAGATATAGAGGCGACTTTATTGTGCCTTTGAGCAACTATATTTACAGGAGGAGAGGATGAGATATTTTGAGGATGAAAACAGAGAATTTGTGAGAAAGGAGCTTTTTACAAAAGAGGCTGAAAACTGGGCTAAACAATTAGGAGAAAGTGAAGAATACAATGCCGGAGGATACAGGAATTCAAGAACAAAAACAAGAAATAACTCCAAATCACAGATAAGAAAGTTTTTTGACGAGACGTTAAGGTATAAAACCTTGATTGAGAATTCGTCCGATGTGAATGAAGAGTTCAAAAAAAGACTGCCGTATATAAATATGATTATATCTAAAGCTGCATACTCTGTAGGAAGGGACAAGATTACAAAGGAATTTAAAGAATTTATAGAGGACAATCTTAAAAGCGTTAAGGATTTCAAAGATTTTAAGGTATTCTGTCAATTATTTGAAGCTGTTGTGGCTTATGCAAACCAATATGTAAAGAAAGATTAATTAAAGAGGTGAAAAAATGAAATTAAAAGAGATTAAGAAGATAAGCGGGCAGATAGTTTTAAAAACCGGATTGCATATAGGCGCCGGGAGTGATGAGATTCATATTGGCGGTATAGATACACCTGTTGTCAAAGACCCGCTGACGGGTTGGCCGTATATCCCAGGTTCTTCTTTGAAGGGTAAGGTGAGGACGCTTTTAGAGTGGGCAACGGGGAGAATTAACTCAAAGGGAAAACCGTGGTCAACCACAGAAAGCAGTGATCCTGTTGCGCGTCTTTTCGGCAATGGGGCAAATGAAGCGGAATATAAAGGAGGTCCTACAAGGGTCAGTTTTTCCGACTCTTTTCTGGATAATGACAAAGCAAAAGAGATGTTGGAGAAAGGAGTGCTCACAGAGGAAAAGACAGAGGTTTCCATAGATAGAATCAAAGGAACTGCTTCTGGCGCCGGTCCAAGAAAGATGGAGCGTGTGCCCTCAGGCGCTGCGTTTAACTTTGAACTGGCATACAGAATCTATGATATGGAAGATGATGGAAAGGCGGATAAAGAAAATTTAAGTCTTTTGTTAAAGGGGTTAAAACTTTTAGAATATGATGCTTTAGGCGGTTCAGGTTCGAGAGGCTATGGAAGAGTCAAATTTGACAATATTGAAATAGACGGCGAAGGGTATGATTTGGAGAAAGAGGATATAGCAAAAAATGCTTTCGATAAATGGGTTTTTCAAAAATGAAGTCTCTAAAAATAGCCATTCATTTTACATCTCCAGTTGCTTCGCTGATGCAGAGCGATACCATATTCGGGCAGTTTGCATGGTGGTATAGATATAAATACGGAGAAGAAAGATTAACAGATGCATTGAAAGGGTTTGAAACGCAGCCTTTTGCAGTGTTTTCAGACGGATTTTTAGAAAACACCATATCAATGCCGATTCTAAAACCGCAGTCTTTAAGTAAAATCAAAGATAACCTCGGAGAGAAATACTATGAAAAAATGAAAGAGGTAAAATCTGCAAGGTATATAAATCTTGACGACAAATGGCTGAATGGGGAAAATATTAATTTTTTCAGCATATACCC
>JALTEL010000565.1 GCA_027073945.1 Caldifarciminota bacterium
AGGCTTCGGTAGTAAAGGTTGATGTATAAGTTGCCGGATTATTCACAAACGGATTCATTGCCAGATCTTTTAAAGAGTAGCCGGCGTAGAGAGTATAAGTAGTATTAGGAATCAAGTATCCTTCAACAGTATCATCAGGATTTATTGTTATTTTATTATTTAAAATAGAAACAGAATAACTAGCAAGAACACCATTTCTTTTAAGCTGAACAGTTGAAGTGTTTACTGAAGCAGGTAAAATATCTTCAGAAAAACTTATAATAGGATTAACATTTAATCTCACGCCACTCGATGCAGCAGGTGGATTTACGCTAGAAATAGTCGGGTAATCAACTTTTACGAACTTGTTAACGCTTGTAGATGCGGTTCTAAACTCATAAGTATTATTGCCACTAGTAGGAGCAGATAAACTATATTGTCCATAAAAATATGTTGATGACGCAATACTCTGAAATAAAGTTAAACTCTTCACATTAACGCCGTTTAATAAAATACTTACCGTTGCAGTATCAATTGTATTAAAAGCAGGATCTACAGCTCTTACTTTCAAAAAAATTGTTGAGGTAGCATTAACTTCTGAATTATTCGCAATAACAATAGTTCTTCCGGCATCTTTATAAAGGTTGATTTCTCGAACCTCACTAGCGAGAGCAATCGAATGAATTTGTTGTGTGGAAAAGTTTAGATTTGTATCTCCCCAGATCTGTGAGCCAACATTGTCTAGAACATCACTAGCAATGGCAATATGATAATTATCGTTAAAATTAAGATCTGATGCAGTTTTAAAAGATATAGAATTTGCGGTACCGGAGTCATAATTCAAACTTATAACACTGCTATCAGATGCAATTAATTTAATCTGATTGTTAATAAGACTTGAATACTCACTCTGATTCATTTCTTTATCAAATTTTACTGTAATAAGGTTCCCTGCAGTTGCAATAACAGCTGTGGCACCATTTATCGCAGTTCTACCGCCGGCAGTATTAGCAGCTTCAATTAAGCAGCTTTGAGTTGCTAATTCAGCATAATCTACCTCGACACTAACTTTAGAATTTAGAAGCGGTGGCCCTTGTAAATGTAAAAGTTTTTTCGAGCTCTCCCAAACTAGCTTAGAAGGATATTTGAGGGGTCGCTTAAAAAAATGAAAGTTCTTATAACTTTCTAATATCACCAAACCAATGTTTGCAACACCATTCGCTGTGTATGGGAATATGCACGAATATCCTTTGTATGGCAGCGATGAATTTATTGCAGTTGTGGAATATAGAGAGATATCGTTAATATATTGGTCTGAATTAGAAGGGAGCGAAAATGCCGTTTCAAAATTAGAGAACCCCCCGATAGAAATTCCATAGTTTTTATCCCAACTTGAAACAACAGCTTGGCTACTACCCTCTACCCATGTATTTGGCGGAGAATATGTGCAAGCTTTATAATATTCTGTGGTGTCATCTAACCAACTTAAATAGACTTTTTTAGTTCTGGGATTTTGACTAATTGTTGCTTGGATAGAAGATATATTTCCAATATTAACTGTGTGTGTTGCAGTATTAGGAAAGTCGCCATCTTTAAAAGTAACAAGCTGTAGTTCAGTTAAAGATTTTGCATATACCAGTGCAATATATTCTGTTCCTGAAACATCTATAATGCAGCCTGACAAACC
>JALTEL010000566.1 GCA_027073945.1 Caldifarciminota bacterium
GCTATATGGATGCTTCAAATGATGTGGTTGGTATAGAACAGTGTGAGAAGAAATGGGGAGCTGGTGGAAGGCCTTATGCATTAGCACATCCAGAATTTATGAGTCTTCCCATAATTGGTTCAGGTGGCCCTGGCGCAATAGGGAGTGGCCCAGATGCAGAATTGGTCGAGAAAGTGCATCCCGATGTAATCTTTGCTACATATATGGAAAGGGAAGAAGCAGATAAATACCAGGTAAAGGTCGGCATTCCTGTAGTCGTGTTATCTTATGGAAGGCTTGCAACCTTTTACTCCGATGATATCTTTGAGTCACTTGCTATTGTTGGAAAAGTTTTGGGAAAAGAGAAACGGGCAAACGAAGTAATAAACTTTATTAAAGGCGCGTTGAATGATTTAAGTAAAAGGTCAAAAACAGTTTCGCAAATAGCCAAACCCTCTGTTTATGTGGGCGGCATTGGCTATAAAGGTATGCACGGCATAGATAGCACGCTTTCTGGTTACCCGCCCTTTCAAGCAGTCTCTGCTTGCAATGTAGCTAACGGCTTAGGCAAGAAAGGCATGCACTTTTTTATTGACAAAGAGCAACTCATCAAATGGAATCCTGATTATATCTTTATTGATGAAGGTGGGTATAAGCTTTGTATGAAGGATTTTAAAAATCCTGCGTTTCAAACTCTTAAGGCAGTGAAAGATGGCAATTTGTATGGATTATTGCCTTACAACTTTTACACTACGAATATTGGCACGGCGCTTGCGGATGCGTACTATGTTGGTAAAGTTTTATATCCCAAACAGTTTAAAGATGTAGATCCTGTGAAAAAAGCAGACGAGATTTACACATTTCTCGTTGGCCACCCAGTATACAAAGAAATGAAAGATGAATATGGGGGTTTTAAGAAAATTGAGCTCCCAAAAGATTGATTACGGGCAATACACGCGAAGAAAAGTAAATTTTGGCCTGGGCCTACTTATCTTAGTACTTCTCTGTTCTGTATATGCCGTTTCTGTGGGCCCTGTACAGATCCCGTTGAAGGATATCGTGAAAGTGATGCTGGGAAGAGGCGGAAGCAGTGAATACTCACTTATCATTATTAATATGCGCCTTCCCGCTGTAGTTGCTGCAGTTATTGCAGGTTTTGGACTTGCAATTGCAGGTGCCGTTATGCAGGTGGTCTTGAGAAATCCTCTGGGTTCGCCTTTCACTCTGGGTATATCTCAAGGGGCTGCATTTGGCGCCTCCATTTCAATCGTGTTTTTAGGGGCAGGTACCATTCAATCTAACTTTAGTGATGCTATTCTTATCAATAATTTAACGCTTACGACTATCGGTGCCTTTCTCGGTGCTATAGCTGGAACTATTGCCATCGTTGTTCTTGCGAGGCTAAGGAGGTTGTCGCCAGAGGCCGTGATTCTGGGAGGGATTGCAGTGGGCTCCCTGTTTAATGCTGGAACAATGCTTGTTGAATGTTTTGCGACGGATACGGAAGTTGCTTCAATTGTATTCTGGTTGTTTGGAGATGTGACAAGGGCTTCGTGGGGACAGATAAGCATAATGTTCGGAGTGGTGTCTGCAGGCTTTGTATACTTCTTTCTGAATAGATGGAACTACAATGCACTGGACAGCGGAGAAGAGGTTGCCAGAGGGTTAGGGGTAAACACGG
>JALTEL010000567.1 GCA_027073945.1 Caldifarciminota bacterium
GGGAACGGAAGCTCTCCACAAAAACTCCATAATAAACAAGGTGGGCACATACGCGCTCTCCGTCTCAGCCGAGAAATCCGGCATCGAGTTCATGGTCGTTCTGACGACGGACAAGATATTCCCCGAGGGCATGGAGCTTTCGGAGGACGAGATAACGCAGTTCCACGACCCGAAGGAGATAACCGAAAGAGCAAAAGCAATTAATCCGTATTTCGAGACGGTGCCGATAAGGAAGTGGATGATGGTTGTGAGCGAGGAGGGGGAGATGGATTGAAGCGGAGAAGAATCGGGAGCCCGTTAGACATATATAGTCAAGATGCATACTCCGGAAAAGGTGATGAAAATAAGGAGTGAAGAAAAACACCCAAATGGTAAGATATACGAAAATAAGTTCGGATGTCACACCATATCGGAAGTATATGTGAACAATAATTCGGATATAAAGGGGTTATATGAAATCGCCCGAAGTTTTAGCAAATTAAATATAGGAGAGAAGGTGATGGATGAATATGGAAAGCTATGCTAAGATAATAATTACTGATAGTCGAAAAATGGTTGAAGTTGAAGATAAATCCGTACATTTAGTGGTTACCTCCCCCCCATACTGGTCTATAAAAGACTATGGTGTTAAAAATCAAATAGGTTACGGGCAAACATTACATGAGTATTTAAAGGATTTATACAGGGCCTGGAAAGAATCCTACAGAGTTTTAGAACCTGGCAGAAGATTGATTGTTAACATAGGCGATCAGTTTGCAAGGTCAATAATTTATGGCAGGTATAAAATCATACCCTTACATGCAGAGATAATAGCACAATGCGAGGATATAGGCTTTGATTATATGGGTTCAATTATATGGCAGAAAAAAACTACAATGAATACAACAGGTGGTGCAACTGTTATGGGATCTTATCCATATCCTCCCAATGGGATGGTGGAAATAGATTATGAACACATTCTTATTTTTAAGAAGCCAGGAAAGAGTAAAAAGGTACCTAAAGAGATTAAGGAAAGGTCTAAGCTTCCAAAAGAGGAATGGAAAGAATATTTTTATGGGCACTGGTATTTTGGGGGGGCCAGACAAATAGGCCATGAAGCTATGTTTCCAGACGAATTACCACGGAGATTGATAAAAATGTTTACTTTTGTTGGAGAAACAGTTTTAGATCCCTTTTTGGGAAGCGGAACCACTGCAAAGGTTGCCCTGGAATTAAATAGAAATGCAATAGGATATGAAATAAACGAGAAATTTTTAGATATCATAAATAAAAAGATCCAAAATTTTGGGCTTCTGCAATATGAAAAGCAAATAGAGATCATAAAAAGAGATAAGGAAGTCAATATAGATAAAATTGATTACAATCCACGAATAAAGGATGCGAAGCCAGTTATAGAAACAAAAAAATTAAAATTCAAAAAAAATGAATATTACAAAGTTGTTGATATATTAGATGACGGAAGTCTGCTGTTAGACACGGGTATAATAGTAAAATTTGAAGGAATAATAATAACAGATTTAGAAAAAGTGAACGAGTATTTGAAAAACTATATCCTAAAAAAGAAGGTGTATCTAAAATTTGATAAAGGGTATGTAGCGGATGATGAATATGTGGAAGCCTATGTATATCTCAAAAATAAAATTTTTATAAATTCCTATTT
>JALTEL010000568.1 GCA_027073945.1 Caldifarciminota bacterium
GCAGTGCTGGATGTACCCTTATTATCAACGGCAGTAACAGATGAATCATCATATACAGCATAAAAGCGATTTCGTATCATTGTATAGGTGGGATGCTCTCTGTCACCTGTTCCAAAAAACAATGAGGCTATTTTATCTGTTCCGAAGAAATCAATATTTGTAAAATTGTAATTTCCGGCATCAAAATAGGAGCAGGCTCCACCCCAGGAAACTGCCGGCGGATAAAATGTTTTTCGTCCCTGATCAGTGGAATCCAACCCTTTGCCTATCTCACCACTTACGCTGTTGCTGCCGGGATTACCTGAAAAAATATGGTTTACAGTCCATGAATTTTCTGCCACAGAAAAAGGACCAAAAGTAGTACTATTATTATCAGTATCGTCATTTACCTTAAAAGAATAGTCTATTTTATATACATTTGAATAAATATCAATGGCATAAATTGCAGATAGGAAATTAGATTCTCTTCCTTCAACCTGCTGACCACTGGTATTTTTGTATAAATATGAAAAAGAGGTTGAAACAACTGCAGGAGATGCAGGAAAACAAAATTTCATTGAAGATAAAGTTTGAACAGCTCCATTCGTATCGGTCGTGTCCGATGCACCATAAGTCGCAGAAAATGGCAGAATCTGTTTACCGGAGCTGTCATTGATTACATTACTGGGATTATCGATATCCACGACATAAATCCCCCTTCCATAATCATCTTTATCAGGATTATAAAGGTCATATGAGTTGTTCCCGTTAACATCCTGGGTAGCATCGTTTTTATTCCATTCGCTCACATCAATGGTTCCATTTGACTTAAATGGAGTACCATTGTTATCAATATCCTCAAAAGGTTCGGGAAAATTATCTTCTTTTGGATCATAACCGGCAGTAAAGGCAAGAACGTCTTTAAATGTTATTTTTCCAGTTACAGAATCAATGGAAACAGGAATAGTGGCTGTAACCAGATTTGACCATGATTGCGCAATCTCGCTATTGGTATAATTCCAGGCAACAGTCCAGTTAAGCGTATCCTGGTCTGAAATATCAAGACACCAGTATTTCCCGCCTCCTTCACGCTCACCAAAAATAAGATATTTGGGAACTTTGTTTGACCGGTACAATAATATTTGTCCGTCAACCGTATCAACAAAAGGATCTTGTGCAACATCATTTAGTTTAGGCAAAATATCTTCCGGAACAAATGCAAGTACTTCTTTTCCATAATTTACACCGCCTGGAGTTGTATCATCAAATACATGAAGCATCCCGTCATTGGCCCCCACAACAACATAACGTTTCAAAAGCGTTTTAAGATTGTTGGGATCATAATAATCAATGACAACGGGCTTTGAATGTATAATACTTCCCAAAGCCCAGTCCCTTACGGCCACAGGTTCATGGGAGGCATTAGAATCATAGGTATACCCATAAAGAAAATTAATGGTTTTATCCCTTGTAAGGTCATCTGCAACAGTTAGATCTGTTGTCATATCAGCTGTATCCCATTTAATTTTCAACATTGACTTCAATGTGGAATCATAGGTATAAATTGGCCTTTCCCAATAATCCCCAGATGAAAAATCCTGGGCTACTCTTTTTGTCAGTACGGATCCTACACCATCTTCTCTTACGTCAGCACTTCCATAATTATCTGAATCGTTTGGA
>JALTEL010000569.1 GCA_027073945.1 Caldifarciminota bacterium
CAAATGGTATAATTGTTGTTAAAAATTAATATCAAAATAATTGAATTCACCATTTTAGCAAATACCTTAAGAAGGCCAACAATTTGAACGGACATTTAAACAGCGTTATAATACATTAAAATCATGCAGCTCAAAGACTATGCTTACAGACTTTTACGATACAGAAACAGAAGCGAGCAGGAATTGAGAAAGAGGCTTTTAATGAAAGGGGGCTCGGCATCTGCAATAGAAAAAATCATAAGTGAATTCAAAGATATGGGACTCATTAATGACACGGAATTTGCAGCTGATTTTGTCAGAGCAAAGATGTATAATCACTGGTCGCAAAAAAGATTAATATACGAATTGGTTTATAAATTTGGCATTAGCAAACAGACAGCGGAGCATGCCGTTGAAAGCACCTATGACGAAGACTTTGTAAGAAAGTACTACATAGAGAAATTTAAAGGACAGAATTCAAGAAAGGTGCAGGAGCATCTCTTGAGAAAGGGATTTAACAGAGACTTTATTGAATCTGTGCAAAAGGCTATTATGCAATGAAATCATGTCTTCAAGGACACAGGACTGCCTGAGGAGAACATATTAGTTTACATGAGCAATGAGGTTGTCAAAGCAAAAGAACCGGACTGAAATTTTGATTTATACATCCTGCCATCTATTCTATAGGAAAGCCCTCCTATCTTCCTTGTCATACTGACATTTCCCGCAATAACGTATCCGCTATAACCTCCGGGTATCCATGCATTCGTAAAATTATACTGTATTTTTGTCTGTATCCTTACACCCTTTTTGCAATAATTCAGACCGAGGCTCAATGAGGGAAATGCGACTGATTGGTATAACATTTCATAATTATTGAATCCTGTACTGAATTCAAAAAAACTCCTAAAATTAAAACCAACATTTATGTTGTTTCTGGAAAATGCCTGAAAATCATCCTTATTGTTCAGGTAACTTGTGAATAGTTTTATGGAAGAGAAAGGATATATTGAAAATTGCCCTTTATAGTATTGAATATACAGCATTTTTTCATAAGGCGTTATATAATTGTAAGAATTTATATGGAGCTCTATACACGGCCTCGCTTTGTTTAGGAATAACAGGCGGGTCTCAAGACCTTTCTCACTCTGAATATTTGCCATCTCATTCATACTCAGATTGATATCAGATTGTAAGCTCTTATTCCTGATTTCAATACCAATATTTGCCATATTTTGCACACCTTCTTGTAATGAGCCGACTGGAACCACTACTCTTCTGTAATTGCCTGAAGGTGATTTTACAAATCTGTCCGAGACAGAATCATATAAAAATCCGCCCTGAGGCGTAAAAATATATCTATCTTCATATAAAGACAGCAGGTTGTTCTGCCTTTTGTAAGCAACGTTAACAGTGGAGAATTCCGCGGGTTTCATAATCAGGTTGAAAAAGCCGAAAAAACTCTCCAGGGATGACGAGAACATTGTGGCATCAAGTGCAAGAACAGAAGATTGTTTTTCATGGATACAGGCAAAGAGAAACTTTTTGTCTTCCCTATCTTTTATAACCATAATTCCTGCTGTATCTGATGCCTTTTTAGCAAACAGCTTTAAACTTTTGAAGACCGTATCCTCTCTTCTCTGGTAATTCGCATCAAAGCCGGCTGCGTATTTGAACGCA
>JALTEL010000570.1 GCA_027073945.1 Caldifarciminota bacterium
ATCCTTAATGGTCTTGTACTGCCGGTGAGGGACCGCATCCAATAACAGATCAACCTTTCTCTCCATCTGGCTCAACACATCTACAAGTTCACCCTTCATGCGATCACAAGCTCCATTTCACGTACATAATCATCTACAAGATCTCTGAGGAATTGTGGTAGTTCCTGCTTTACGATGAGGCTGATCAGTTCGGATAAAACACCTCTGGAGATATTCTCATCTTCTCCTGCAATTAAAGAACGGTAATATCCCTTTAACATTTCCGAATCACTTTCAACAGCAATGGCCCAGACGTGAACCTGTCTTTCTGTCCATAAGGGTTGGCCGTTTTTAATAACAGGAGAAAAACCACACATAGGCTTCTTCCAACCCTCTGAATAAACTTCATAAATGGAAACATCTGCCATCTTGCAAGCTTCTTTCAGAGAGAAAAGCTCTGTTTGTGAAATTGAAAGAGATAATAAGTCCATTGTATTCATGAATCCATCCCAAGCTTTTTTAAATTCCATATCCATAAAACCTCCTTTGGCGGCCAGGCCAAGTTATATATGAATTGAACAATATCTCCAAAAAGTATAAAATGGTAAAAGTAATAAACAACAACACCATTTGGAGGGCAAATATGACTATTGAAGATAAACGTGCACATGCGCTTAATGCTGCAATTGCGTATGCAAACATGCAAATAAACATAAAAATGGCTGCGAAAACTAAAGAAGAAGCACTATTTACATCTGCTCTAAGTGACCATGCAATAGGCTCACTCGAATATATTGAGGACCTTTCTAAAATGTTTATGGGATATATAGATTCTGGTCTTTTTTGAGTCATGCTATCCAGCTCTTTGTTGAGATCACGCCGCAACCCCTTTCTTAACAAGTCTCTGGATAAAGCTGAGCCCTTTCTGATAGACAACTGTTTTGATATTTATGTGAGTTGATCCGTCCGGCTTTACATATTTCTGCTCAATTGTCCGGAAGTACCCGCGGTCTATATATTCCTGGTACGGCTGGTTATTCTGCATGAGTATTCCTTGGTTCCGGAGGAAGGCAAAGAGTTTATTCCGGCCGCCGCCGTAATGCAGCACTTTTGCAGCGGACCCGATATCAATAGCATCCTTACTGTTCGTAACCTGGTCAAAGAATTCAATTTTCGGTTTTGCTTCGGTTAACTGGTGCTGGAGAGTCTCAACCTCTTCGTTGAGGATTTTCATTGCCTGAACAACAATCAAAGTTTTCTCAAGCTCTGTTTTAGGTAATTCCGAATCATTCTGAAGGTTGTGATGTTTCTGAACTTCAAGTTTTATTGCGGTCACTTGCTCTTCATTAAGTAAATATCCACCTTGCCGGCTTTTAATAACTTCGCCCAGTACCGGTCGCAGTTTTTCAATGGTTCTTTTTACGGAACTCGCTCCGATATTCATTGCTTCCGCAACTTCCTTCACGGTCATTGTTCTTTCAGTCTCAAGTCTCAGTTCGCTCACACCGCCTCCTTCTCCAGTTCTTCCATCATCTTCTCGCGGAGCCACTCCGTTATCGGCTTGTCTTCTTTCACAAGTTTTGTCCTGAATTTCTTATAGAGATCAGGATTTACCCGAAATGATGTTTTTTTAGTATTCAACGTATATTCCTGTTTCATAAATACCACAATACCAC
>JALTEL010000571.1 GCA_027073945.1 Caldifarciminota bacterium
TATAAGCATATCCGCTCTTTAAAGATGCCTTCCTCTTGGTTCTTGTTTTTGTTAAAGAAATTAACGTTTTCTCTTTTTAGCTCTTTTTGAACATCGTTGAACGCTTCGTGATACTGTGTATTAATATTTATTTCCTAATTTAAAGGTCTTTTTGAGAAAGGGTCGAAGAGTTAAAAATCTCAAAAGAGTTGGATAGACTCACTTTCTTAATAAATTGGAAAAAACAAACATGGAATAAACGATGAATTCCTTGATTTATCCAAAGGCTTGTTTGTACCTATCTGGCATATGGTCAATAAAGTTGTTTGCTTTTGACAATAAATTTGATATATTGCATAAACAGTAATTTATTTTTGAGGGTGTTGTTATGAAAGAAAGTGATGGTTACTTAAAAATCAACAAACAAAATATCACATATGAAATGATTGACGAAGAAGTAATAGTTATTCACCTTGAAAAAGGATATTATTACAGCTTGAGGGGTGTAGCTGCTGAGATTTGGGTTGCTATATCAAAAGAAATTACAGAACCTACAATCGTAGAGGGCGTCTTGGATAGGTATGAGAATTCTAATAAAGAGGTTATTGAACGCTCTATATTAAATTTCATATTAGAGTTAAAGAATGAAGACTTGGTTGTTTATTCTAAGGGTAACCCAGAAAAAACAGTGGAGTATAAAAATATTTTTCCTCATCTATCTGTTAAAAAGTCTTTTGAGCCTCCTTTTATGGAAAAATATACGGATCTGGAAGAACTGTTGCTGCTCGATCCTGTTCACGAAGTTGATGAATATGGCTGGCCCAGCAAACTAACGAAAGAACAAGAGTGAAAATGTCCGCTACTGAAGAATTTTTCCAGAGAGTGCACGAAAGGTACTTAACCGCCAGTGAATCCTCCGGTGGTCCTTATATGGTCACATTTGAGGTGGGAAGCAAGGTAATCCGCCTTTATTTTGCTTCACCTGCTTTAATTTCCCTCATTGCACCAGCATTTCGGCACCTGAATTTACCTAACAACTCTTCTAATGCCGACCTTGATGTGTATTTATGGGACAGCAAGTCCACAGGAGTCCCTATGGTTAAACCTCCTTGGGGTAATGACGCTTTTCTGCCCAAAGGGGCAATAAAAGGGTTCAGCGATGGATTTGTGAGAGCCACCTATTTGTTCGATAGAAAAGCTCTCAGCCTGTTTAACCTGCGAACGGACAAGGCGATTTACTGGGTTCCGGATGCCCACGGGGTACCATACTTTGAAACAGGAGCGCCTCTTCTGGGGATACTCCCACAGTGGTTTTTGGAAAAGGGTAAACTTTTCATGCATGGTGGTGCTATTGGGATAGAGGATAAAGGTGTCTTACTTGTAGGCCCTGGCGGATCAGGAAAATCCACGACGGCTATAAGATGCTTGAATGACTTTTCACTATATTATTTGGCGGACGACTATTGTTTAGTCAACTGTAACGACCCTGTTTACATTCACAGTGTTTACTGTTCTGGAAAACTTGACCCAGTTCAGGTAGAATCGTTTTCTTTCCTTGAGCCTGCATTATACAACCCTCACACTCTTCATGAAGAAAAAGCATTGTTTTTCCTTTATCCGCTGTTTGCACACCGGCTGCTGAAAACCGTTCCTCTCAAAGCGATTTTCATTCCGC
>JALTEL010000572.1 GCA_027073945.1 Caldifarciminota bacterium
CTATGGTTGTATGCAACGATGCTTGATATAGAAGGACAGGCAAACACTCTAAAACTCTTTTTAGCTCTCGATTTTCAAAAAGAATTTTATTTTGACTTGATTTTTCTCGTATTGAGTTTTCTATATGAACCACGTATTATTACGCTTATTCAAAAAAATATTATAGGAAAAGATACGATTTTTGCTCTCGAAATTATGGACAATTTCTTTGATTCTGACATAAAAAAATTAGTTACTCCTATTTTCGACGATATTACACCCGCACAAAAATTGAAACGTCTTAACAATCTTTTCCCTCAAAAAAGAATGAACCTCACAGAAAGACTAAAAGATATCATTTTACAAGATTATTCGAGAGTAGATAATTGGACAATCTCAAAAGCTATTGAATTATTAGGACGTCTGCACAGGAAAAAAATGACCAGCAACAAAAAAAGCAATAAATATCTTGATTACTCAGATATTAAAATTTGGCGAAAAGACCGCATTTTTATGACACTTGAAAAAATTAGACGTCTTGAAATTCCTGACGAAATATTTGTCGCTCTATACCACACCGATGAATTGGTTTATACTACCGCCGCAAAACTAATTTTCGAAGAAAACCCTGTTAAATGCTTTGATTATCTCGCAAATATGTCAGTCGAAAAACAACTTTTGATGCAAAAATTATCTAACGAAGAAATTCTAATAGACGAAAAAATAAAATATATAAAACCATCCTTTTTTCTACTTCTCCCCAGGGAATTTTACCTTTGGATTCAAAAGTATATCTGAGAGAATTTCAGATTCCCTAGGAGCTCCATGCGGCCCAATGTGCACGTGGTCAAAACCATGATGCCCAGTTCCTCCCTTCTTAGCACGATCATATCTCAAGGAGGGGCCAGATGCACCATCTTGGAAATATTTCAAATTTCCTTGAGAATCATATTCCCAATTATCATAAAACCCAACCGGGCTCATATAAGCCAAATCCACAAGGTCATAAACCTTCTCACCTGAAGCTCTTGGGAATTCAAGGCTTAACTGTTCAAGTTTCATGTTCTTATACCTCCTTTCAACTCTATAAAAGTTTCGCTAAGCGAATATAATTGCCTGAGGGAATGTGACGGTTTGAGTAAATACGAACGTGATTGCGATTTATCTTCATCAGGGGGGAAAACTCTTCCCCCGGTCCGATAAGAGGGGAATATTCTGTAGGGATTCTCAATTTTGACAGGCTCAGGCTTGAATGGATTTTTTCTCAAATCAATTCCAATAAACTCTCTATCATCTAAATTCATTTTTTAAAACCTCCTTTTTTGTAAATACCTTTTTTCCTCTTTTCAAATTCAGAGCATTCTCTAAAAGTGTTTTGGCATAACCCAGATGTTTTCTATTATCATAAGAGCCAACTGGAAATTTATCGGCGTATCCTCTCTGAACTTTGGCATACCAAAGGTTATGATTTATAGCTTTGCTAGTTATTGGTTGAGTGCGAAGTTGCTTTTTTATTTTCTCAAAATAATTCTTATCTCCAAGAATATAGGCTCCACTCATAATTGGATCTGTTATACAAATATCAAAGAGACGAATTCGTCTCTCAAATTCTTTGAGGGATATGACTCGTGAGTCAATCCAGCCTTCGTCAATTTCAGACAAATTATCCGAAAT
>JALTEL010000573.1 GCA_027073945.1 Caldifarciminota bacterium
CAATAGTAGTGGCAAAAGCGGGATACACAGACAGAGAAGCAATTGTTGAAACAATTGAGACCCTGAGAAAGAGTAAGGTAAAATTGGCAGGCATCGTATTGAATGGCATTTTGGCTGAAAAGCATTATGGATATTACGGTAAATATAGATATAAATACGGTTACTATTACGGTAAAAAGAAAAAGGGATTCATCTCGAGACTTTTAGGTTGAGCATAATGGTTAAAATTCTCCGTGTAGATTTATCCGCGCAGAGAATAGAAGATCAGATAATAGAGAATAATGTATACAGGCAATATCTGGGTGGAAGAGGATTGGGCGCATATCTGCTTTATAATGATTTAGCTCCACAAACAGACCCTCTTTCACAGGACAATGAACTGATTGTAGCTGCAGGTCCTTTGACAGGTACTATGGCACCCACTGCTGCAAGGGCTATGGTAGTGACAAAGAGTCCTCTGACTGGTTTTGCCACTTCTTCCAATGTCGGAGGTTATTTCGGTACTCAGTTGAAAATGGCGGGATATGAAGCCATTGTTATAAAAGGCAGGTCGGAGAAGCCTGTATATATATTCATTCATAACAATAGAGTTTATATAAAGGATGCATCACATATATGGGGACTTAGTACCTCACAAAGTGATATGCTATTGCGGGAGGAGACAAACCTGGAAGCTTCTGCCATTCTCATAGGTCCTGCTGGTGAAAATCTGTCGATTATTGCCTCTCTGATGGTGGACGGACACAGAGCAGCCGGCAGAAGCGGCGTGGGAGCCGTTATGGGAAGTAAATTCCTGAAAGGTATAGTTGTTTACGGAACAAAAGGTATTGAAATAAACAATGAGAATTTCTATAAGGTTTCACTTTCTCTGATTGATAAAATCAAAATCAGTGCTGGTACAAAGAGATTCAGAGAAAATGGGACAACCGGGGTGCTTGATATAATAAACGGAATAGGAGCCCTGCCAACACACAATTACAGAGATGGGCATTTCAAAGATGCCGCACTGATTGACCACAGGGCTTATAATAAAAAATTGTTGGACAGGAACGGAGCCTGCGCAAACTGCCCTATTGGTTGCATGCGCCTTACGAGTGTTAAAAGTGGTAAGTTCGCGGGCCAGCATGGTGGGGGTCCGGAATATGAAACCCTATGGGCTTATGGGGCTTCATGCGGTGTTAAAGACCTCAATTATATAGCAGCTGCCAATTATATTGCTAATGAAATGGGTCTCGATACGATATCCATGGGGTCCACAATCGCATCCCTTTTTGATCTGTTTGAAGCAGGGTATGTAAAGGGCAGTGATATTGGCAATATAACGGGTTTCGGAGATAAAGAAGCAATTGTTCAGTTAACTGAAATGACAGGGAAAAATACTGGTATAGGGGAACTCCTTGCAAAAGGCTCTCATAAAATGGCCAGACATTTTGGACATCCGGAATTTTCGATGTCCGTTAAATCTCAGGAAATGCCAGCTTATGACCCGCGTGGTATAAAGGGTATGGGGCTTGCCTATGCAACTTCCAACAGAGGGGCATGTCATACCAAGGCATTCACAGTGGCTTTTGAGGTATATAATGCACCCTATTCTGATTACAGGCTTGAATATAAAGGGAAGGATAAACTTGTAAAAGACATACAGGATTATCAATCTGTAGTGGATGCCTCAGGTACATGTAGTTTTGGCAGAGGCGTATACAATATAGAAGTTTATGCTGAACTTCTGAATGCACTTTTAGGATTTGATTATACACCCTCTGAACTCCTATTGGCAGGAGAAAGAATATGGAATATAGAACATGTCTTTAATATGAAAGCCGGGTGGGATAAAGATACGGATACCCTTCCTCGCAGAATATTTGAAAGCAGAATAAAGACAGGTGCCTCACAGGGAGAGTTTTATAATAGAAAGGAGTTTGAAAAACTGCTTGAGAATTATTATGCATTGAGAGGCTGGTCAAAGACTGGTATACCAGGTAAAGACAAGTTACAGGAGCTTGGTATAGGGTAATAAAAAATCATAGTATTTTGAATTTGTTATATCCATAAAACGCATGTTGATTTTACAGAACTGCGGGTATAAAATAAGTTTATTACGAAGGAGGTAAAAAATGAACTGGATAATAGCCATAATAATAAGCATGCCTGTCTCAGGAAAAGGTACAAAGCCCTTTGTATCGAACTATTCGGGTATAAAAGTCAAAAGCGGAATGGATAACTTTGGCTATCTATATCAATCAACTCAGGATGGAGACAACGTAAGCTTTCACTGGATAGACATAGCTCAAACAGGTACAGCACTCAGTCTGGGAGATGATGACAGTGCGAGTGTTTCACTGCCGTTTGCTTTTGGTTTGTATGAAGATACCGCAACTGCAGTACTGGTACAGTCCAACGGAGGCATAACTTTCAGAAATATCAGACTTTCTTTCTCAAACCATGCACTTCCGGACACAAATGGAACAATGATAGCAACATATTGGTCGGACCTTGACCCTTCCTCGCATGGGAATGTGTATTATCAGTCATTTGTTGATTCATTTGTCATTGAATGGTATCAAGTACCGGAATATAGCGGCTCGCTGTATAACACGTTTGAAGCTGTAATTTACAACAACAATAAGATAAAGCTTCAGTACCTTGATATTAATGAATATTCGGATGAAACCATAGGGATACAATCCGGCTCGGCTTATTCCTCGGGGAACGGATGGTATCTGCAATACGTTTACAGCGGAAATCCGCAAGCACACGTACCCGTGGATTCCTCTGCTGTTTTGTATTATTATGTCCCTCCGCAGGACCATGATGCTGGTGTCCTGAATGCGTCCTGCACACCGGATGTGATTGCAATGCAGGATTCTGCGTTTGTCAGTGCACTTGTGAAAAATTTTGGTTTGAATAGCGAGAGTTTTAACGTTCATTTTGTCTTTGATACTTCAGGGACTATTATAAGTGATTCGGTTTATCCGGTGACATTAAATTCAGCTGATACAACAACTGTTTCTTTTATATACCATCCCTCTTTTGCTGCTGATTTCCATGTTACGACATTCACTGACCTTGCCACAGACACCAATTATATCAATGATACCACACATACGTCTTTATCTGTGATTACAAATATGCCTTTGCCATACAACACGGATTTCGAATCTGACAGCGGATATTTTTACCATAGCGGTGCAAATGACCCATGGCAGTGGGGAGTGTCTGCATATGCTCATTCGGGCACTCACGCCTGGGCAACATCACTTCAATCCGATTATCCGAATAACGCAGATGGGACACTTTATTCTTATCCTGTTGACCTTTCGCCATTCTCCACGGCAGATTCCACCTCTCTGAGTTTTTACTATTTTGATTCCCTTGAGACCAATTATGATTATGTCTACCTTATGATCACACCTGACGATGGTGCAACATGGGATACTGTGAGAACTTACAACGGATATGAAACGGGTTGGAATCAGGATAATATAGACCTAAAGCCTTACAACGGACATGTTATAAAGTTTGCTTTTGCCATTTCTTCGGATGCAAGCGTGCAAAAGGCGGGTTTTTATCTGGATGACCTTTCCATACATATCCCGCTGAATAATGACGTTGGTATACTCTCAGTTACGCCAAGACCATCTGTAATAAATCCCGGAGATACCTCCATTATAGAAGTAGTCGTGCATAATTTTGGCTTGCTTCAGGAATCAAACTTTTATGCGCACTACTATGTTTCAAAATCAGGCAGCACAGTTCAACAGGATAGTGCACTCGTTGGTGCGTTGAATCCGTCTTCTGATACTGTTATAAACTGGCCTTTGGTATTGAACGATACAGGAGCCTATGATATATTTGCATGGACAACGCTTGGTACTGACGAATATAATGGAAATGATACCTGTCATAATGTTCTTACTGTAGGGACCCCTGATATTGTTATGCAGGGAACATCCATAGGCGGTGACGGAATAGCCGATGTCGGAGAGAACAATGTCCCGCTTATAATTAATATTGTAAATGCGGGTGCAAGGGCAGACAGTACGAATATTACGCTTTCAACTAATTCTCAGGATATAACGATACATACGCCGCAGACACATTTCATAGGAGAAATGGCTTGCGGGGATACAGTCCTGGACACGTTTTACATAGATGTATCTCCCACAGCCACGCAGGGAGAGACCGTTACTTTCAATGTTCTAATCAGCACGACAAACGGGTTCACAGGGAATGACAATTTTGATATTTCAATAGGCGGTAAGACTTGGACCATTATGGTGCTTGTCAATGGCGACAATAATTTAACCAGTTATGGCGTGGGTGATGTTGACGAAATGGAAACAGCCGGCTCTGACAATAATGTCAATATTCTGGTTCAGTTTGATGGAGAAACCAGTTACAGCGATTCGGCAGGTTCGCACACGGATGCCAACAGGTACTATCTGCATCATGTAACGACTCCAAATAATATGATAGATGCATATCCTCTTGTTAATCTGGGAGAAGTTGATATGGGAGATACAAATGTTATTTTTGACTTTTTCAAATGGGGAGTTGATAATTATCCTGCCAAGCATTACATGTTTATCATCTGGGACCATGGCTCCGGATGGGTAAAGGGTAAGAAAGGCTCCAGGGGGGTATCACACGATGACACAAACAACGACTATTTGTCATTTGCAAACGGGGAATACAGGGCTCTGGTCAGAAAAATGCATGATTATATAGGCAGAAATCTGGACATTATGGGGTTTGATGTATGTCTTGTTCAGATGGTGGAGAATCTTTTTGAGTCCCAGGGCTATGTTGACCATGTTGTGGCATCTGAAAAATCCGAGCCGGGAGACGGATGGGATTATCATTTCATTTCCGCACTTGAGCAGGATCCCAATATGCCAGTCTCCGAGCTTGCCAGACAGGTTGTAGACTATTATGCAACATTTTACAATAACCAGAGTACTGGAGATGTCACACTTTCATCATGGGATTTGAACCGTAATATGCATAATCTTTTCAATTATACAGACCTTTTGGCAAGGGAATTAATACTGGCAGGGGGCATCAGTCAAACTCAGATTAACAATGTTGTGAGTGGCCTTGACGGTGAGGTTGAAAGCTCCTATGACCCATATAAGTATTTTGTTGACATAAAGCATTTTGCAATGCAGATAAAAGCGGCAAATATCAACAGCAATGTCAATGCTGCCTGTGATTCTATAACAGACCTTTTCAATGCCGGTATGATTACGGATACTGCATGGGCATCAAGTGATGTTTCCTCTTCAATGTACGGCATAAGTATTATGCTTCCTCCTGCGGGTGAAGACCTTGCGGGTTGGGAAGGTCCTTATACTGGATTAAGACTCTCCAAACTTACGCTGTGGGATGAATTTCTCAACGGTGCCACTTCGCTTCCGGCAAGTGCTGATGTCAGGTATTACAATGCTTATTTTATTCAATCAACACAGAGTATTGATACGCTCTATAATGGCACGTCCGGAGAAATGCATATAATACTGAAAAATTTCACAGCAGCGGGGGCAAATAATGTATACGTTAAATTCGCGCCTCCTTCATATATAACCCTATCATCGGACAGTCTCTATGTAGGCAGTATTCCGGCGGATACCACAGTGGAGTTTGTTCTACCATATGCTGTTTCTCAGTCCGCACCTGCAGCGGGTAATGAGATTGGGATTGTTGTTACTGGTGACGGATTTAACAATAATGACAATATCCCCATTTATACATCGGGTATATCGCGGATAAACGAGCAAAGCAAAAATGTGCGAATTATCAAAGATTACTTTACCGTGTTTCCGAGTATTTCAAGGTCAAACAGTGTGAATGTAAGGTTTGCCATAAATAACTCTGGCATGGTGTGTATTAACTTGTTTGACATACAGGGTAGAAGAATATCAACATTATTGAACAAAAAGCTTTCAAAAGGAGTTTACAATTTCAGTTTAAGCACGGCAAATTCACTGCACCAGGGGGTATATTTCGTGGAATTGTCTTCACCTTCATACAAGAAGGTTAGCAAAATTGTGTTTGTAAAATAAAGGGGGGATATGATATGCTCAAAATGATACTTAAAAAAGTTATTGGTACCATCGGGCTTGTGTTATTTCTGCGTATCTTTGTATATGCCAATCCCATATACATTTCATTCCTCTGGCACATGCATCAGCCTGTTTACTTCCCCTACGAAAGTGTTGTTACAACGGACGCTCGAGGTATCTATAGTTTCAGTATCAGGGATATACATGACCAGCGCACAGGCCCTTACACTTCCTGGCCCACGGATGCGGTAGAAACCGGTGCGGGAAGCGCAGATACAGTGGTTTCAAACCATTTTGGAACACAGGTTAGCTTCACGGGGTCATTGATTGAGAATCTGAATAATTTTGCTGCGGACAATGATGCAAATTTTACCAACTGGACATTTAGATGGGTGCAGGGAGCTAATTACAGCACAACTCTTGGTCATAGAAGGCTTGACCTTGTCAATATAGGATATTTTCATCCCATTTTCCCTTTGATATGGGATTTTGATATGCAATATCAGCTGAAAAGACACGAAAATGCTATTGTAAATTCATTTGGCATAACACCATCACATGGTGCATTTCTTCCTGAGTGTGCTTTTTCGGAAAGGGTTATACCTGCACTTGTAAAAGCCGGTATAAAATGGGTGATTGTTGATAATATACATTTTGACAGGGCATGTGCAGGTTATCCGTACTCAACAGATGGGGGCATTATTGAACCCAACAGGGCAGACCAGATAAATCCCAATCCTGGAAACTGGATTCAGTTGAATGATGTTTGGGCACCCACGAGAATTTCAGCAAAATTCGGTCACCTTCCTCATTATGTTGAATACATAGACCCGAATACAGGGGCAAAATACAGAATTATAGCAATTCCCGGAGACAGATATATGGGCAATGAAGATGGAAGAGGCGGATTTGGTGCGCTTGATTATGACAATGTTATAGGTCAATTATCTTCATACAACGATGATCCACAGCATCCACTTCTCGTGGTTCTGCATCACGACGGAGATAATTATGGAGGAGGTTCTGACAGCTATTATCACACCAATTTTCAGAATTTTGTCAATTGGCTTGAGTCAGAGCCAGATAGCTTCAGATGTATAACAATTGACGATTATCTTGATATGTTTCCGGTGGATACCAATGATGTAATACATATAGAACCCGGAAGTTGGTCCGGTGCTGATAATGGCGGGCCTTTGTTTGACAAATGGCTTTCACAGCCCGACAACAGCGGTTACAGCTCGGACAGGGCTTCCTGGGCGGCTCTTGTGGCTGCCAGGAATTTTGTTAAAGCTGCTTTTGATAATGATTCAACCGCTGCAAATACAGACTCTGCCCTCGCTTATCTGTTTTGCGGGGAATCAAGTGATTACTGGTACTGGGATGGAACATATCCATGGGATTCTCTTCCTTCTCATGCGGCAGACAGAGCAATTTCATTTGCCAGTTCCGTTATATCCGCAGATACCGAAGGTCCGACAGTATTTCTACCTCAGCGAAGGCCGTATAACCCGGGTGGTTTTGAGTTTGGGAATCCTGTTGACGCAATTGATACGATATGGACATTTGCTTTTGATATCAACGGAATTTCGGCAGTGCATCTTTATTACAGAATTGATAAGGACGGCACTAACAATCCGGCAACATCCGATAATGAAACCTATGCGGGAGGTCCTGACGTGGGACCATGGAGTACAATTCAGATGACACGAGAGACGGTTCCGCACCAGGGTATATATCCACAGTATATTGCTGATTATTATTATGCGACAATATCATTTCCCGATTCCCTTGTTGATTACTATGTACAAGCTGTCGATTCACAGGGAAACATTACAAAAACACCCATACAGCATGTATATTTTGGCGGAATTGCCAATCAGGGGGTGAACTGGTCACCTCAAAGTCCCTCATTCAACGATACGATTACTGTTTTTGTTTACAGTACTCAAGCTGCAAAGCTGCACTGGGGCGTAAATAACTGGACACTTCCGGATTCCTGTTATTTTCCTCCCAATACTACGGTATATGGAGATAGCAATGCTGTCGAAACCGCTATGCAGGGGCCTGACAGCCTTGGAAGGTATTTTATTCGAATAGGTCCTTTCAACAATCCAATACAGAGTGTTGATGAGATAGATTTTGTCATACATTTTCAGGACGATTCATGGGATAACAACGGCGGTAGAGACTATAGGATTTATCTGGGCGGAGGATTTATTATGGATGGCCAGCTTGACAATAATGCTGTAAAAATCGCAGAGAATGGCGGTATGTCACTTTATTTTTCATACCAAAATGGCATGATATATCTGGCAACAAATGCTGCAGGAGACTCTCCAGATACTTATAATTGGGACAATTTCATCTTTGTTTCACTATCGCCTTCATATATGTTACCTGCTCCCTGGAAAAAGAGCGGTGAATGTGCCAGTTTTGATTATTACCTCGCAGATGAAAACGATAATAATTATGTGTCGTGGTACAGGCGAGGTGATACAGCAGTCACAAGCGGTTTTTCCTGTGCTTCTGCTTCAAGTGAAACAGGATATCTTGAAGGCACTATGAATGCCTTAACCGTGTTTGGATATATTCCGGAATCTCTGTTTATTGCTGTTGGTGCATACGGGACCAATGACGGAGACAGTCTTAAATGGCAGGTCCCGGGTAATGGCAATCCATTGAATGGAAATATCGACAGTAGCGAATATGCTGTTGTGAAATTACAGGCTGTACATGAAGATGTCCATAACTTTGATAGAACCCCGCTAAAGATTTATCCCACAGTATCCCGTATGGGATTTCATATTAAAGGCACGGGAAGGATTAATATATATACTGTTAGTGGACGGCTTGTTTACAGTAAAAATGTGAAAAATAGTGATTTCTACTGGAAAGGACGGGATAGCAAGGGAATAAACCTTCCGCGCGGTATCTATTTTATACGTGTTGGCAGTTATTCTGGAAAAGTCATACTTATAAAATAGGCTATTTTAAATATTTTTCTTTATTTCTCTTTCATATTCAGGGAAATAATGTGAAATTATCTGCAAATCAAACCTGCTCAGAATAGAGGTATTGGATTCTCGCTGGAGAAGAAACTCAAAAGACTTTTTGATTAGTTCTACCTTGCTTATGTGTTTTTTGCACAGCAAATCCCAGTAATCGTTGTCCAATATTACTTCATGAACGGTTCTTGTATTATTTTTGGTAACTTCGACCGTGAAAACATCGTTGCTTTTTTTTGTAATATTTATAGTTCCCATAATTTCCTCCGTTCTGGTCAATAGTACAATTTTCCATAAAAATCACTTAAAGACTGATACTTTTTGTGTTAAGACTTCCCTGCCCTGACATAATCTTAAGAAATAGACACCGGCATGAAGGCCTGTAATTTTTTCTATATGGCGTCCTACACCCCCGGCTTCCAGTTTTTTAATCATGCGTCCGTTCACATCGTAAAGCGCAATGTGGTATACGAGATTTTTTGTGTTATTATATGTTAAGAACAAATCACCAAAATTCAAGGTTTTAACTTCAAATGGACTTGAATATTTATTGGACTCTCTCTCTGATATTTCTGAATTAGCCGAGAACTTCACAATTAGATAATCTCTATTCGCTCCGTCATCCGAATAACCTACGGTATATATATTACCTGTCATATCCTTTGTTATGCCGAAAGCTGCATCGTCATTGCCTGTGTCAACTGTATCACCCCATATGACATTGCCAGAAGGCCCGTATTCCATTATAAACAAATCGTAACTCCCGCCAATGTCAAAATAGCCTGAAATATAGATATTGCCTGCAGCATCAGTTGTTATGGCTCTTGGTTCATTATCATGAGTCAGTATCAACGTATCCACCCAGGCAATTGTCCCGAGAGAGTCATATTTCACGGTGAGTCCATAATAATTACTATTCGTGTCAAAGTAATAACCGGTCACATATACATTACCCTCTGTATCACTTGCTACAGCATAAGCCTGATCGTACTGTCCGTTATCAAATGTATCTGTGCGTACAGTATTCCCAAGTGAATCATAAACAACTGTCAGATAGTCATAAGTCCCCCCAATAACAGAATAGCCTGTTGTATATATAAGACCTTTTTTGTCCATGGCAATCGCTCTTGCCACATCGGTGTGCCCATTATCAAGCACCTTTTGCCATATTAAATTCCCATTGGCATCATATTTTATTGTTAAATAGTCAAAATTTGATCCGTTGTAAAAATATCCTGTAACGTAGATTTTATTCTCATATGAGATTATACCTGTGGCATAATCGTCCGCACCATTATCAATTGTGTCAGTCCATATAACATTTCCAAAAGAGTCGTACTTAACGACAAAGAAGTCCCATGTTGTATCAATATAAGCTCTGCCTGCTATATACACATTACCGCTTTTATCCGTGGTAATGCAATAAGGCTCATCCCAGTCTCCGTTATCAAGGGTATCCGCCCTCAAAATATTCCCCATAGAGTCATATTTTATGGTCAAATAGTCATCGTCCGTACCTATATAAGAAGCACCTGTAACATATACGTTGTTTTGACTGTCAACTGCTACGGCGTAGGCACAGTCCCAATTACCGTTATCAAAAGTTTTTATCCATGCAATACTGTGTTGTTGCACAGGCAGAGAAAAAAGTAATACAATAATTACCTCTGAAAGCGGGTTCATGTACACCTCCTTTTCTATTACCTAAATATTTACATACAACTGTCGGGCTTTATTATAATACCATGGCAATATCTATGCAACCATTTGGTGTTCGGTGCAGGTGAGATGCATTGAGATACTGTTCCTTTTCGATTATCAATAAAGTTTTATTTTTATGGTATATAATGTTCCATCAGTGGACTTTTTACAATAATGCATTTTGCACCTGTAAATTTGTAAAACAAATTAGCCCATTTTTATAGTCAACTCGCAATAATTTGCTTAATCATAAATAGTATGTTATAATGTAATAATGGAAAATGCAGTATTGGTCATATTGTCTGTGATTTCGTTTACCATGGTATTTACAGGAGATTTTATTCCGCATAGAGCTGTTAAAAAATCTATAGAACAATTTGGTATGCAGAAAATGTTGAAAGAAGTTTCGGATAGTCTGTTAAAAGCGGATATCGCGGTTGTGAATTTTGAATCTCCCTGTGCTCCGGATTTCGGAAAATCAAGACCTCTTGTTTTTAATGCCGAATCGCATTATATTTCTGATTTAAAGTCCCAGGGCTTCAACATGTTTCAATTGGCAAACAATCATATACTTGACCAGGGCATAAATGGTCTGTATGAAACAATCGCGAATTTCAAATTGCAAAATGCCCCTTTTGTTGGTATTGATTATAAGCCTCTTATAAAAGTGATAGCTAATAAAAAGATTGCGTTCTTTGCATTCACAGAATTCACAAACTTTGAGATCCCTAAAAATGCATTGCATACGCCCTCGTACCTGAATGAAAAGGCCATTTTTAGCGTAGAAAGCATGAGAGATAGCGTTGATTTTGTGGTTGTCCTTGTGCATTGGGGTACGGAATACCGTACTGAGCCTGATGCCTATCAGAAAAAATGGGCTTATAAATTATGCAGGGCTGGTGCAGACCTCATTGTTGGCACCCATCCACATGTAATCGAACCTGTTCAGAGGTTAAGATGTGGTTCTGATACATGCATAGTGGCATATTCTCTCGGGAATTTTTTATCCAATCAGGGGTATAAATACGAGATAAGCCATAAATTGTCCGATAGAAGAAAGAGAGAGGGGTTATTGCTCAAAGTAATAGTCGAACACGGCATTATTTCGTACAAAAATATATACCTATGGACAATAAACAGAAGATATCCTGCAAGGTTTATCGGGGTCAAAACGGAATGATAATTATACTAATGATGCTTTTTACAAAATTCACTTTTGAGGCTGGTAGAGTATCCCTTCTGCGACATGATACGTCTTATATTACAATACTTGAGGACACAGTCACAATAAGGGATTCCAATATGACGATAACAGGGCTATCCGGCGTATATAATGAAATAAACAAAAAGCTATTTCTATACGGAGATATTAGAGCTTTCAACAGTAAAAGCGAGGTTAAATCCGATTCCTTGATAGTTCATCAAAATAGCGGTATAATGTTATTTATGAGTGAAGTGAGCGCTTTCAAGGGCAGGGATACATTAATGGGAGATTGCATATATATGCATAAAGACACTATTATTGCGTCGGGTAACGTACATGGACGTATTGCCTCAAAAGATGTAAAATTCAGAGCTGATTCATTAAGTACGGTAGATTCAACGAGTAAGCTTATCGGCAATGCGAGCGCTTTTATCGGTAAAGATAGCGGGGCTATTGTCATAAAGGCTGATTCAATGTATATACCTCCTGATTCACTCATTGCTTTTTCTCATGTTGTTGTTAAAGACAAAAAATTTCAATCCGAAGGGAATGAACTTTTATATGTGAATGCTGATTCAACAGGTATATTAATAGGTCCTACCTTAACGAAGTGGGACTCAGGTAAGGCTTTTTCAGATACACTATTTTTCAAAATGAAGCGGAAAAGCATCAACAATGTTATGCTTGTGGGCAATGTTAAAATAGAGAATACCCGGACATCCAGCAATGTGACGATTTTTCCGGATACTGCACTTTTATACATTCAGGACAGCCGTATAAAGAGGCTTGTTTGCATAAATGGCAGTGGAGTTATCCAATCAAATGAGTGAGCTTTCCTCTTCGAAATTAGTTAAAATCTATGGGAGAAGAAAAGTTGTAAATGAAATTTCCATAAGTGTTAATACAGGGGAAATCGTAGGGCTTCTGGGACCTAATGGGGCTGGAAAGACAACAACGTTTTACATGATAATGGGAGCTGTAAAGCCTGATAATGGTAAGGTATTTTTTGATGGCATTGATATAAGCAAATTACCTATGTACAAAAGGGCCAGATTGGGTATAAGTTACCTTCCTCAGGAGAGCTCTGTGTTCAGAAAAATGAGTGCAAAAGATAATATAGAATCCATATTGGAGATGAGAGGGATCTCTAAAAAGGAGCGTTTAAACAAGACAATAGAACTTTTAAAGATGCTGGGCATAGAAAAATTATCGGGTCAGCGTGCTGACAGCTTTTCAGGTGGAGAGAGGAGAAGATTGGAGGTTGCAAGGGCACTTGCCATAGAACCTGCAATTTTGCTGCTTGATGAACCTTTCACAGGTATTGACCCTAAAACAAGGGAGGAGATACAGGATATAATACTTGAACTTAAAAAAATGGGCATAGGCGTTCTTATAACGGACCACAATGTTCGAGAAACGCTTGCCATAACGGATAGGGCATATATCATTTACGAGGGCAAAATTTTATTACATGGCACCTCAAAGGAGTTGACAGAAAATGAAGAGGCAAGAAAAATTTATCTTGGAAGGAGATTCTCATTATGAAGCTTGAAAATAGATTACAAGCAAGACTTGAACTAAAGCTTAAGCCAATGCCTCTGCTTGTAATGGAGGCAAAGTTGATGGAAATACCGCTTTTTGAACTTGAGGAAGCGATTATAAAGGAGGTTGAATCAAATCCCATGCTTGAATTTCCCGACCAGGACTCAAAGGATAGGTCTATATCCAGTCTCTTTAAAGAGAGTAAGTATCTCCATTATGAACCTGAAATATCGGGACATCCTATGAGTAAATATGAAGATGAAGAAACTTCTGCAGAAGAATTGGTGGAAGCTCCCCCTATTTCAGTATGGGACAGACTTTCCGCCCAGATAGATGTGGAATTTTCAGACGCAGTGGAAAAGAAGATAGCAAATGCCATATTGGATAATCTTGATGGCAAGGGCTTCCTGACAAAAAGTGAGGAATCCCTTGCAGAAAAGTTTGGGTTAAAACTGGAACTTGTCAGGAAGGTCAGAAGTATTTTTGTAAATTTTGACCCGTTTGGCGCAGGCTCTCTGTCTTTAAAAGAGTTTCTTTTGCTTCAATTGCTTTCACGTTCCCTTATAACCAGAGATGAAATGGGGGAGTATTTGAATGAGGTAGATGAAGAAAAATTAAAGAGGATACTGTCAAAATACAGGATAAATTATTTGCTATACCCGTTTTCGCTTTATGAAGAAGAGCGTTCAACTTATATAGTGCCTGAGGTTATATTCAAAATCATTGAAGGCAGTATTGTTGTTGAATTATATGAGTCATCTTACATTAACCTGTCAATTAATAAGAATTATGAGATGCTGCTCAAGTCAAGTGAGGTTGACCATAAGGTTAAAAATTTTTTGAAGCAAAAATACAACAATGCTTTGAGATTCAGGGAATTTATAATAAAGAGAAGGTTATATCTCAGAAAAATAGCCGAGTACATAGCTTTGAAAGATGCTCCTTTTATTATGGGTGAGGTTAATTACACAAAACCTGAAAGCCAGCGGAGAGCGGCGGAGCATATGGGCATACCAGTATGGACATTTAACAGGATTTTAAAGGAAAAATACGTGGATACACCGAGAGGGATTTTCAGCCTGAGATTTTTCTTTAAAAAAGGTATTAAAACAGCATCAGAACCTATTAGCAGGAACAAATTGGATGAGATGATAAAAGAATTAATTGAAGAGGAGGATAAGAGATATCCCGTATCTGACCAGGAAATAGCGGCTATTTTAAATCAGAGAGGCATCAGCATTAAACGAAGAACGGTTGCTTTAGCGAGGCAAAAACTCGGTATTCCCGCTTCTTTTAAAAGGAAAATAAAAGCTTGATTCTTTCGCTCTACAGAGTATTTTCAAAAGTGGCAACATTGTTCATTCCAGCCCCTGTTGTTAAAGAATCCAAAAGAAAGACAGTCTGGTTTCACATGGCATCCATTGGTGAGGTAACGGCTGCAAGCCATCTTATAAAGCTTTTCCTTAATAACGGCTTTTCAATACTGGCCACTGTTTTTACAAAAACAGGTGCACAAAGGCTGCATAATATCTTCAATTCCAGTATAGAAATCACCAGATTCCCTTATGATAAGCCATCTTTTGTGAAAAAGGTCTTTGAAAGAAAGAACATAAGGGCTGTTTTGATAATGGAAACCGAGTTGTGGCCCAATTTAATACATATTGGGGCGGAGAAAGTTCCTGTTTTTCTTGTTAATGCGCGCATTTCAGATAAGAACTTCAAAAGAATTTGCCATTTTAAAAAGTCTGTGAACAGCGTACTGTCTGATTTTCGCCTTGTCTTTCCCCAGTCCTATAAAGATGCGGACAAATTTGAATATTTTGGCCTGAATAGTGAGCATCTTGTATATGCTGGTAATACCAAAATAGATACTATGCTGGAAGATGTAATGCAGGCCGAGAGAAACAGCTACAATATCCCGAATGGGCAGTTTACAGTGACATTCGGCAGTATTCGTACGCAGGAAGAAGCCATTGTTGTTGGTATAATTCCGAATTTGTTAAAAAATGGACTTGGTGTAATACTTGCCCCAAGGCACCTTTCAAGGATTCCTTTCATTATACAGAGAATGCAGAGAGCAGGGATTCCATTTGTCAGGTATACCAGATCAAAGTATGTAAAAGGCAGCGTGTTTTTAATTGATACTATAGGGAAGTTAAAAGATTTTTACTCGATTTCCGATGCCTGTTTTGTCGGAGGAACTCTTGGAAACTATGGAGGCCATAATGTACTTGAACCTGCAATGTATGCAAAGCCCGTTATTTTTGGACCTTCTGTGTCCAATATCAAAGCCTACGCAATGGGATTGATTAAGGGAAAAGGAGGTCTAATGGTTCACAGCGGACAGGAGTTGTCAGAGCTTTTGATAAAATTAGCCGCATCAAAAGAGCTGACGGAAACTTATGGCTCCAGAGCAAGGAACTATCTTGACTCATTAACAGGAGCTTCTTCAAAAATACATGGAATCATCATGCAGGCTATTGGCGATTTGTGACTGCATGTCTATTTTTCAATAAACACGGAGCTCTCTGTTGGCACTCCAATATAATTTGAAATAACGCTACATTTTACTCTGAAAAGATAAAACACCTTTCTTTTATAACCTTCCATTGCCTCAAAATTTCCCTGTCCTTTTGCTATGACAATGTCGCTATCTAAAAACAGCTTATCGAATTCTTTTGAACAGGTGTGCGGAATGCACCCGGGTGCTGTTGTTCCTGAATCGATTATTTTTGCCAATTTATCCATTCCCACATAGTATGCATCTTCAAGTGTTACGTCATTGATTACAGGCTTTCCCCTTACTGCGAAATATATATTGCTAACGTATTTTTTGAGGTGTGAAATCAGTATTTTATCGAAAACTATTTCTCCGGCATTATCTCCTATATATAACAGAGTTTTTGCCTTTTTTAGCTTGCGTTCAAAGGACGGCATATCATTTATTGCAAACGCCTTTTTGGAAAGCTGTGAAATTTCTTCTTCAATGCCAATAGTTTTTATATTCATATTAGTGTATGCACCAAAATCAAGCATATTTCCGAGTGCTGCTATTTTTAAAGCAGCAAGAAGGTTACCATCCTTTTCTACTATGTGCAGGAGCACTGGATATATAGCAAGTCCCATATCATTTGAGATTTTCTTTTCTTTTTCAAATGGGTCACTTTTTGTGTAATTGCTAACAATATTGTACAGTGCTTGTCCTATTTTTGGTGGAGATTCATGCATATCAATATCAGGAAACATCGTGCCTATCTCATTCAGTATTTTTCTTGTGACTGAATAATTTGCTCCTGCCCTTTTAGCAGCCCACAAACCCTGTCTCAGAAAGCAGGGGAAACATTCAAAGGATATTTGCAATTCAAAGCCTCACATAAGCAAGACAGGGTTTCATTTGTCCTGTTTTTCCTCCAATTTTTTCCGGCATTTCTCACATAGGCCGTATAGATAGATATCATGGGACAGAGTTTTAAATTTATATTGATGTTCAATTCTCTCCTGTAATCCCTTAAGATATTCAGCCTCCTGCTCGTCACTGTATTCTATGATATTCCCACACTCAATACATATCAAATGATGGTGATGTTTTGCTTTTTTCACATCAACGTATTCGTACCTTGCAGTGCCATCCCCAATGTTTATTCTATTTATAATACCCATTGAATGCAGAACATCAACAGTCCTGTAAACCGTTGCAAGACCCACGTTTATGTTCTTCTCTCTTAAGATGAAATATATATCTTCACAGGTAAGATGTTTTCGGTTTTGCTTGAGAACATTGAGAATTTCAGACCGTTTCTTGGTCATTCTCATCTTTTTATTCATAGATAACTCCAATGATAATGA
>JALTEL010000574.1 GCA_027073945.1 Caldifarciminota bacterium
GTATTTCATAGCTTATCGGAATGGAGAAGGAGACAAAATTACTCGAAAGATAATGATAACGAGGTAAAGCAAACCTGATAGTATTAAAAAAACATAACAGGTGGCATCTTCAAAGATGCCACCTGATTTAATTTAAGTAATAGCGAGGGTGTCCCGGCCTGACAAAACACAAAGTTTGTGTTAAAATAACACCTAAAGGTGATTATAATGAACAGGTCATTTAATATTGAAAAATATATATCTTTATCTATCAACCAAACCGTGTCATGAATCAAGGCTGGATAAAAATAAAACACCGTATAACACTGTTTATTGATTTTTCGTGCGAAAGGAGGATTATTTTACCTCTGACACAATTTCATTTACACTGCCTGAATTAAATAAAGGAGTAATTGAAATGATAATCAGAATAAAAAACCTATTATTTGATTTTTCGTATTCTTTAAGTTATAATATTATAGTATTTAGGAGGTAATCATGGTTGGGTTTATTGTGAGCTTTTTCCTTATATCAGGGACTGCCAAGATTGCATTTTTACACCATGCAAATCAGTCCTTTTCTGATAATGGTTCCTACGCTTTAAAATCCGGATGTTACGGATACAATGGCAATTCCTTCCAGAGAGTACTGGATACCCATGAATACTATAATTTTCCGGTAGACCTTCATATGTCAGGTGTGCTTGCTCAGTCATACGGGTGGATGAAAAATGATAACGGGCTTTTGAACAGAATGAAAGGCAATGTGGTATATCTTGTGGGGGGAAGTTATGCGGAAAATATACTCCCTTATGCGGAAAAGGATATGAATGAATTTTCCATGTGGTATGTTCAGCAGGTCTACAATGGACTTATAAAAGATGTTGGATGGCCGGATTATCCGAATGTAATATGGGTACCTGAACGTGTTTTTAAAGACGAAACTCAAATGGGATATTCTCTTATAAAAATATTCAATGACAAATACGGTAAGTGGGGGCACACTTCCAGCGGACAATGGGTTTACATGCCTCCATGTATTGTCCTGGATGACCATATCACGGGCTGGTATCAGGCGCATTATCCTGACGGAACACCCTGTAACAACCCGTTTAAAGTCCATCAAATGTTTGATAATGAGGGAAACAGAATATTTATTGTTTTTATTTCAAAAACTGCAAGAGATAATGCCGTATGGCAAGATGTTTCCAATAACGATAATCCGTTGCATCAGTTGTTGTGGAATCTGCATAATAGTGCCGATCAGGAACAGATTGTTATTTACGGAGACGATTGGGAAAAAGCCGCCGGTGTGGCAGGATGGGATTTCGGTCATCCGGGCACACCATCCTCCTCTTATGACCATAATATATCGTGGATGAAGTCTCAAAACTGGATACAGCCTGTGCATATTGCTGAAGCTGTTAAGTGGTGGGGATTGGACAAAATATATGATAGTGACCCCAATAATGACCCCCCGACAATTACTGTCCATTATGCGACTTATCAGGAGCTTAATCAGTGGACAGGTGGGAACTATGACAACTGGTACAACGATTTCAAAGGAACACAGGCTTATGGATGTGGCAATTTTGCGGATATTAACGGAAACGGCATACGTGGAGATTATGAAGATCTCTGGAAATGGTCAAGGGGACAATTGGTGCAGGT
>JALTEL010000575.1 GCA_027073945.1 Caldifarciminota bacterium
TATGATAATAGATAAAGACATATCAGTAGTGACGATGGATATAAGAACCATTCTTAAACAAGTATATTATGGACGTAAAACAATTTATTATGCCATAGTTGTTGCCTTTGTTTTGGGGGTGATTATTGTTTTTTTAACACCAAATAAATATGAAACGAAAGTGGTTTTGCTGGCTGAATCTAATGCAAAAAGCAATGGATCCGGATTGCTTGGACAATTGGGCGGGATGTCTGATCTAAATCTTGGAAATCTTATCGGATTGAGTCTCAGCCCATCAGCCAACGATGTACTGACTTCGGATCTTTATCCGGACATTGTCAAAAGCACTCCCTTTTTGTTGGACGTCTTGCAGCAAAAAATTTCATATCCTAAAATTCATAAAATCATTACAGTTTCGGAATATCTTAATAAATATGTCCACCCTTCCCCGGCAGGTCTGGCAGGTTACTTTCTCGATAAAATAAAAGGTACAAGTAAGAATAACCGGAGAATAAGAAAATATTCAAAAGGGGTCTTAATCCTTACCAAAAGACAGGATAATTTACTCAAAACTTTGAGCGAAATGATTCAGGTTGAAGTACAGGATCAGGGAAATAAACTGTTAAAGCGGAGAAGTAAAATCTTTAGTGTGACTGTGGAAGCACAAAACCCAATAGTCTCTGCTCTTCTTGCTGATTCTGTGATGAATTCCCTCAAACGTTATGTGGTGAATTATAATACCCGGAAAGCATCAAAAGATTTGGGTTTTATTAAAGCCCTGTATCTCGATGCCCGTAAAAATTATTATGTTGCACAAAAATCATTGGCTGATTATAGTGATAGCAATAATAATGTGATACTGGCTTCTGTTAATATTAAAAAGGAGAGATTACAGCGGGAGTATAGCCTATCTGCCAGTGTATACATGAGTCTTGCAAACCTACTGGAAAAGGCAAAAATCAGGGTACAGGACCGTACACCGGTGTTTACCGTTATTGAACCACCGAAAGTGCCCCTGAAAAAAAGTGCCCCGAAATCAACGTTGATTATTATTGAAATGCTTTTTGTGGGAGCTTTTGTCGGCTTTAGCATTGAGCTTGTTAAGATAATGCTCCACCCATCCGATAATAGCTAAGTGAAATGGGTAAACGACTGTTTGATGTGATCTTTGCATGTATCGGACTCTGCTTGTTGTTGCCGTTTCTGCTGATTATCGTTGTGCTTATTTTTCTCTTGGACAGACATAACCCTTTTTTTGTACAACAAAGGGTAGGCAGGGGAGGCCGGCTTTTCCCCTTATACAAATTCAGGACTATGAAAACTGGTTTGGCAACCAAAGAACATGGTTTTGATGCAGGGAAGACCTCGCGGATAACGCCATTGGGAAGGTTTTTGAGGAATACTAAACTGGATGAACTCCTACAGTTGTTTAATGTTCTGAAGGGAGATATGTCTTTAGTGGGGCCTCGTCCCGAAGTAAAAAAATGGACATTGGTTTACCCGGAAAAGTGGGAAATTGTGCACAGGGTAAAACCTGGAATTACAGACAATGCTTCCATATTGTTCCGGCGCGAAGAGGAGATTCTGGCCAAAACTGTTTCTCCTGAAAATACATACAGAGAGGTTATTTTACCACAAAAGTTGAAGTTGTCCATTGATTATAT
>JALTEL010000576.1 GCA_027073945.1 Caldifarciminota bacterium
AGCATCGCATTATAAAGTAAATGAGTCAAAAGCCTCTTTTCTGCCGGCTATATCACTACAAAGTACTTACACGAGATTGTCTCTCGAGCAAAAAATGCAGTCTTTTGTGATGGACAGCCTTGTTATGATTTCTCCGACAGCCTTTAAACCAGTTGGGCATGAAGTTGAAATTCCTTTTAGCCAGAAGGATAATTATGCTATTCAATTTGGTATTCAGCAGAATATTTTTACATTTGGCAAACTTTTATATGCTTATAAAGCTGCCAAAGAGAATTATATAGCTTCCCTGCTCTCCGATACAAGCACGCAGTTTTACATAGAACAATCCGTAAGGCAATTGTATACTTATACACTTGTTGCGAGGGAGTATCTGAACTTAACGAAAAAAATAGATACACAGCTTTTTGAGCACTATACAACTGCTCGGAATAAATATGCTGAGGGAAATGCCACTGATGTGGAACTATTGCAGGCAGAAGTTAATTACAAAAATAACAAGACAAATATAATAAATGCAGAGACCCAGCTTGCGAGCATGCTGTCAAATTTGAAATTGATTATAGGTATTCCTGACACGGTTAGTGCGGTATTAACAGATTCTCTCTCGCCTCCCGAGGATATGAAAAACTCCGAATTCAATGTGGAAAACAGATTTGATATAAGACAAATGCAAATCTCAATAGAGAGTATGAAGTATCAGAAAAAGATACTTGACAGGATGAATTTTCCCAATCTATTTGGTGCATTTAATTATTCTTATCAAAAACCGTTTGGTTTCGAGAATGTATGGAAGGGCTCATGGAATGCAACAATTGGACTTCAATTTAATATCTTTGATGGTTTTAAGTCGTATTCCCAGTCAAAAGAGCTTGAGTCAAGTATAAGGCAGATGCAGTATTTATTATCTTACAAGAAGAGCCAGGCGCAGGTAGAAGTGAATACAAAAAGGCGCGAACTAAAATCCGCATTACATGCTATGAAAGTGAGCAAGAAGAACCTTCAGCTTGCGCAAAAATTGTATGATATGGTAAAAAGACAGTACGAAGACGGCCTTGTTTCCAATATGGACTATATGGATGCAGAGACAAATCTGTTCGCTCAGCGCATCAACTACATAAATTCCATTGCCAGTGTAAAAATAGCACAACTGAACCTTGATAAGGCATTAATGGGTTACTCATATCAGCAAGGCGGGGCATCCGCCTCAGTGAGTTTTAATATAAGTTCCCAGAGTGGGGGAAGCACAAAAACAAATATGCAGAAGAATAAAAAAGGAGGTTTTTAATGAAAAAGGCCATGATGTTATTAATTGTATCTGTGAGCTTGCTGCGTGCAGATGGTATTGTGGAAAAGGCCTTCCTTGTTAAAGGCGCAACAGTTAAGAAGGGTTATATAGCGAGTTATCTTCATTACTTTGGGAAATTAAAAGCAGAAAGAGAGGCTTATGTTATAACGCCTATGGTGGGGAAATTGATAAAATATACGGTAAAAGAAGGTGAGAATGTGGAAAAAGACCAGGTTATTGCTTTGCTTGACAGGGATATCCCAGGTGTCAAAACAGAACCCGTTAAAGTCAAATCTCCTATAAAAGGTACGGTGGGAATTCTGTACTATGACGTAGGTCAAATCGTGACACAGAAACAGCCTGTCGCTTTTATGTATGGGGGGCGTAAAGTTCTTGAAGTGTCTTTGCCGGGGCAGTACCTTCACCAGTTAAAGCTTGGGGCAAGGGCATTTGCTGAGTACAATAAAACAATATACAAAGGCAGTATAATTTCAGTCTCCACTGCACAGGACCCCATAAGCGGAATGGGGAATGTCAAAATAGCCCTGAATGGTCATAATGCCTCTCTTACCGTGGGTATGCTGCTCCCTGTAAAAATCACCGTAAAGAGCAAAAACAATGTTTTGCTTGTTCCGCAGGCTGCTATTGTTGGAAGAGAGCAAAAGACCTATGTGTTTGTATTGGACAAAGGCAGAGCCGAGGAAATTTCTGTCAAAACAGGAATTCAAGGGGACAAGAAAATTGAAGTTTCAGGGAATATAGAACCCGGCGATACCGTGATAACTGTTGGTGCAGAAGGACTTTACAATAATGCTCATATTGAAATAGAGGGGCAGGTAAAATGATAAAATTCTCTGTAAAACATCCTGTATCCATTACTATGCTGATATCCATACTTCTTGCCCTCGGATTCATATCCATGACAAAAATAGGCCTGGACTTTTTCCCCAAAATGGATTATCCTGCTGTTACAGTGGTGACTCAGTATACAAATGTATCACCCGAAGATATAGAAAATCTCATTACAAAACCTGTTGAATCAGCCGTCTCAACTGTTAACGGCGTGAAAAAAGTCACTTCTTATTCCCAAGAAGGCATGTCCGTTGTCAGTGTGGAGTTTAACTGGGGGACTAATCTTGATTTTGCAGCACAGGATATACGTGACAAACTGGGACTTATAGAAGACTATCTCCCGGCTGAGGCGTCAAAACCTATTGTTGTAAAATTCAGCATGTCCGATTTACCGGTTATGGAATATGTAGCTACTTCCGATAGATACAGTACCAGAGAACTAAAGGATATTTTAAACGACCAGTTTAAAAACACTCTGGAAAGAATAGACGGTGTGGGACAGTGTGCCGTTGCAGGAGGCAGGGAGAGACAATACTGGATAAACATAGACCTGTCCAAAATAGTGAGTTATGGTATAGACTTGAATCAGGTAATAAAAATGATAGGCATGAACAACCTCAATTTGCCTGTTGGAAAAATAGTAAATCGCCACAAAGAGTTTTTAATAAGAACAATAGGACAATACCAGAACGAGAGGGATATCGGTAATGCTGTGATTGGCTATACCAAACGTGGTAACCCTATATTTGTGAAAGATATAGGGAAGGTTGTCAAAACAATAAATGAGCGTAACGGATATGTGAAATTGGGCACTAAGGAAGCAGTTGGAATAGATGTGACAAAGCAATCCAATGCAAATACGGTCACTGTGGTTGGCAGGGTTAAAAAGGTAATGAAGAAGCTTGAACAGAAATATCCTTCTATTAAGTTTACCGTAACTTTTGACCAGGCCAGATTTATCAGACTTGCAACTTCAAGGACAACTAACTCGGCCCTTATAGGAGCACTGCTTGCCGCTCTGCTAATCCTTATATTTTTGCTTGACTGGAGGCCCACTTTGATAATTTCTCTTGCTATTCCGCTCTCTGTAATAATAACCTTTATAGTGATATACTTTGCAGGTTATACATTTAATATGATAACGCTTATGGGCATAGCATTGGGTGTGGGTATGCTTGTGGATGCATCGGTTGTGGTCATAGAGAATATCTTCAGACACACGGAAATGGGAGAAGATAAAAAAACAGCAGCGATAAATGGTACGGAAGAGGTATGGCTGGCCATATCTGCTTCTACATTTACAAATATAATCGTTTTCTTTCCGCTTATATATGTGGGGGGCATTACAGGTAAAATTGCAACCCCGCTTGCTGTTACCGTAAGTATTACACTGCTGGCATCCCTTTTTGTTGCCGTTACAATTATACCAATGCTTGCATCACAGATTATGAGTTTGAGGGAGGCTAAGAAAGAGGCTACGCACGAATACTGGTTTACTCCTGTAAGAGAAACTTACCGCAAATTATTGGGCGGATTTATTTTGAGAAATAAAACTTTGGTTGTTCTGTCTTCTATAGTTTTGTTCGTGCTTTCTATTGTGGCTGTCAAATGGGTGGGCATAGAGTTCATGCCTAAGATGGACAGAACGTTTGGCATGTTACAGGTGGAACTGCCCCCGGGAACCAGCCTTAAAGAAACTGAAAATTACCTTGACCAATTAACGGATATTGCCGGGATATACAGGGAAGTAGATTATGCGTCAACTATGGCAGGGGTAATAGGGAATCCTGAACAGGCCGCATTCAGTATGGGGGGAGTTGGCTCCAATAAAGGAACTCTATTCCTTCAATTTAAAGATTCCAGAAAGAGGAGTTCATATCAGATTATACAGGATATGCTAAACAAACTTCCCCAATATAAGGGCGCCAAAATTAAAAGTGTGGATATGAGCAAGATGATGATGGGAACTCAAAATGCACTGCAGGTCAATGTATATGGCTATGACCTCGGGACACTTGCAAGTATATCAAAGGAGATAATGGCAAAGATTGAGACTATCCCGGGTGTGTATCTTCCGGATATATCCCTGAAAAACGCCAAACCTGAATACAAGGTAATAATTGACAGGCAGAAAGCGGCTTATTACGGCATTTCTCCAGTCGCTCTGCAGAATGAACTGGATATTGCTTTCAACGGTAAGTTATCCACGAGGCTGAGCCGCAGTGGAAAAGAATATGATGTTATAGTTAAATTAGACAGTGCTTATACGGGCGAAAACCTCTCAAGGTTGAGCATGTATCCAGTGAAGACTGCAATGGGTTCTTATATTCCCCTCAATGAAATAGCAAAAATAAAGTACGGATTAGGGCCTGTGCAGATAGACAGAGAAAAACAGTCAAGGGTCGCATATATTACAGGAGACAGCAAAGGTCGTTCAACAGGGAGAGTGATGATGGACATAGAAAAGGCGCTTTCCAATCTAAAACTTCCTACAGGCTACAGTATTGAATTCGCAGGTGAAATGCAACAGATCAGTGATATGATGAAAGATATGGTATTCGCCCTGTTTGCAGCTATACTGCTGGTTTATATGATTATGGCAGCACAATTTGAATCTTTCAAAGACCCATTTATTGTTATGTTTTCTCTTCCGCTCGCAATCATAGGTGTGGTTGCCGCTTTTCTTATTACAGGTGTATCTATTTCCCTCCCATCTCTTATGGGTACTTTGATATTAATGGGGGTTGCCGTAAACGAAGCTATTGTCATGATAACGCTGATAAAACAGCTAAGAGAACAGGGCATACCCGACCATGAAGCTGTTGTGCAGGGAGCATCGATACGACTGAGGCCTGTTATGATATCCGGACTTACAACGGTAATCGGAATGCTTCCAATGGCGCTTGTAGCTCATAAGCATGGGGCTGAGATGAGACAGCCTATGGCCATTGCCATGATCGGGGGGCTATTAACCGCTATTGTTCTCACACTTATTGTAATTCCCGTTATCTACGAAATATTTGAAAAAATAAAGTACAAGAAGCCGAAATAAATAATTCAAGGGGGACGCTACGCCCCCCTTGAAACCATATATAAATTTTTATTTATCAGAACCCGTACCTGCTTGAACGGATATAATCGCCACTTTGCTTGAATCTGTCGGGTCGTATTTTATATTAAGAACCGCACCTTTTTTATACGCAGCTATATGTGCCCAGGAAATCATTTTTTTCGTTTTTACCTGAAAAGAGTCGCCTGAATTTGTTTGTACAAGAAGAAGCATTTCAATCTCGCTGTAATTTCTGACTGCAAAATCCGTGTAATGCATATCCAGTATGGTTGCCTTTGCTGTTTTGCCGGTATTATACACCTGCTTTTCCCATTCGAGATTTTTTCTTGCATTTTTATAGGTTTTTATTATTTGAGATACACTGCTGCCATGCC
Source organism: Caldifarciminota bacterium (assembly GCA_027073945.1). The sequence goes on from JALTEL010000576.1 coordinate 5,582, forward strand.
TTGCAATTCTTTTGTAAATAAGGAAAAAAGAGCCTGCAATAATTACGGTGGTCAAAAATACGAGAATTCCCACACTCCAGAATACAATCTTCCATGTAGATTTTTTCATGCGCCCCCTTTTTATTCTTTAAAGTTTCTTGAATATATTTTACAGTAAAGTCAGTGTCAGTTCAAATTGAACTTAAAAGAATTTGTAGCTGGAAAGAGCAGGCAGGTTAATCT
>JALTEL010000577.1 GCA_027073945.1 Caldifarciminota bacterium
AATTGGATGAAACAACAGAAGCTTGTTCAACGAATTTCCTGGGCCATATGTGAACATGCTTCTTGATTCTGCTTGCCTTTCCTATCCTGCATTCATTGCCTATCACCACACCTTCTTCAGTTTTCACGTCCTTTTCAATAAAGACCCCATCCATAATAATGGTACCGTCAATAATACTTCCCGCTTTTACATAGATATTATCCCATAGAATAGAGTCCTTTATTTTAACACCGCTTTCAATGATGCAGTTATTGCCTACTATACTTCTTTCAATTGTACATCCTTTTTGAATCTTTGTGTTGTTACCCACTATTACAGTTGATTTGAAAATCACGTCCTCATCAATAACAACATCCTGCCCAACTCTTACATCTCTTCCCACAAGGTCAAGCTTCTTCCCCGGTACGTCAAGGTAAACTTTTCCGTCCAATATATCATAGTTGGCTTCTCTGTATGCATCAGGGTCACCTATATCGCGCCAATAGCCTTTTGCTATATAGCCGTAAAGGGGTTTTTTATCGGCAAGCAGCGCGGGAAATAGATTCCTTGAAAAGTCAAAATCAGTGTCATCCGGAATATAATCCATGACCGAACGTTCAAGTATGTATATGCCTGTATTGATTGTATCGGAGAATACCTCCCCCCATGTGGGTTTTTCAAGGAATTTTATAATTTTTCCGTTCTCATCTGTTATAACAATTCCAAATTGCAGCGGGTTCTTTACCCTTGTCAATGTTATAGTTGAAAGCGCTTCCTTTTCTTCATGAAACTGCAGGATTTTTTTAATGGAAAAATCAGTGACAAGGTCACCGCTGATAACAAGATACCTATCCGCATTTAACTGCCTGGAGGCCTCCTTGACCGCGCCTGCTGTTCCGAGGTCTTTGTTGGGTATGACATATTTGATTTTAGCACCCCATTCCGAACCATCATTAAAGAAATTTTTTATGACATCAGGATGGAAATACAATAGCATAACCATTTCGTCAATTCCATTCTTTAAAAGAAGTTTTACCGTGTGTTCAAGTATGGGCCTTGTTGTAAGAGGGAGCATTGGTTTGGGTATATTGACCGTCAGAGGTCTTATTCTCGTACCAAAGCCGCCTGCAAGTATTAAAGCTTTCAATTCCTAAATCCTCAACAGTCTTTTAATTTCTGATTTGAGTTCCGAGAGGTCTGCTGATTTTACAACATAAGCATCTGCGAACCATGATGTAAAATCATCCTGATATGAAACATACGCAGTACTGAGTATAACGGGAATTTTTTTCTTGTCCTTCACAATATGCTGTAAAGCCTCAAGTCCTGACATCCCTTTCATTCGTATATCAAGTACCAGCAGATCGACGTGTTCGTCGCTATTTAAAATATCCAATGCTTTTTCGCCGCTCTCAGCAAGTAGCACATCATAGCCTTCTTTTTCAAACACAGTCTTATACAAAAGCCTCACATTTGCATCGTCGTCAACGAATAGTATTCTTTTTTTCTGTTCTTCCATGGAAACCTCCTGTTTCTGTTCTATAATATAATCCAATATTTGTGAAAATACAAATAAATTAGCTTTTAACCATTAAATTATATGACCACTGTTAAATTGAATGGCGTAAATATGTGAGTTTTCTGTAAATATTAATTCGTAT
>JALTEL010000578.1 GCA_027073945.1 Caldifarciminota bacterium
TAAGAATCCATCTCAAAACGGGCACAACCCTGATTTTCACCTCGTCTATGGCTAACTCCTCCTGCCGGTCGTATGTAAGGATCATACCCTCTTTGAGATTGAATCTCTTTGCGGCCTCCAGCAGTCCTTCAATCTCTCGCTCTCTGCTGCTTTCGTTGAGAAGATAGGAGACCTGTATCGCCTGCACGATTCCGTTCCCCTCTTTGACAACGAAATCGCACTCCTTCTCCTCCGAATGGTAGTATATCTCTGCGCCTCTCCTCTTCAGTTCGAGAAAGACGAGATTTTCCAGAAGCCTTCCCTTATCCGATGTGAAATTGAGGCCGACGATGCGGCTGAACGCCGGGTCTATGACATATATCTTTTTCGGAGAGTTCAGCTGTTTTCTGAGGGAGTAATCGAATCTCTGGAGTTCGAAAAACATGTAGGGGCCGGAAAGGTATTCTATGTACTCCTTCACGGTTATGGAGTTTGAAAGGCCGAGGTCTGTCTTCAGGGAATTGTAGGTGAACGGGTGGGAGATATTGGTCATCAGTATGTTGACCAGTTCCTTGAACACCTTCTGCTTCTTTATGGCGTATCTGGAGATTATGTCCCTGTAGAGTATGTTATCATAGAGGGTTCTGATATACTCGGTATCCCTGTTTTTCAGGTACTCCGGCAGGCCTCCGGTTACGAGATACTCATCAAAGAGTTTCATCAATTTTACCTTCTTTTCCGTGATGTAGTAGTCGTCTTTTTCGGGAACAACCCCTTTGAAGGCCAGAAACTCGGTGAAGGAGAACGGGTAGACCTCAAAGGCCCTGTACCTGCCGGTCAGTTTTGTTCCGAGTTCGCTGCTCAGTAAGGACGCATTGGAGCCGGTGATTATTACCTTCTTCCCCTGATCCTGAAGCCGCCTGACAAAGGCCTCGAACCGGGGAACATTCTGTATCTCGTCGAAGAAGAATGCCTGCGGGCTGTCGTAGACATCCACCAGAACCTCGTGCAGTTGCTCGAAATCCGTGGCCGCAAAGTCCAGGAACCGCTCGTCCTCGAAGTTGACATACGCGAAGTGCCCCTTCTTACCCATGATCTGCCGGAGAAGCGTGGATTTTCCGCTTCGCCTGAGGCCGGTGAGGACAAGGACCCTGCTGTCATCGAACCAGCGGAGTATTTCCGGCAGGAGTTCGCGTTTCACGGTTTTTTCGTCCGGTTTAAGGTCGGCCTTCTGCTGGAGGACAACCTGTTTCATGGTTTCTTTTGTGGGCATGCTAATTGGTAATTAGTAAAAGTACTTAAATGTTCTCATTGGGAGTTAGTGGGGCGAGGGCAGATAACGGGTGGGGGGTATCTTAAGTCCGAGCGTAGCGAGGATTTGGGCGAAGGTGCGAAGCACCGTAGTCAGATACCCGCTTGTTGTCCGAGTGCGTTAGCACCGAGCAATCCTTTGAATTGCGAGAGTCCCGAACCCCGCTCATCTCAATTCCCTCGTAATTTTCTTCTTTAATTCTTTTACAGTTTCAATGGCATATTTAACTTCATTCCTATACTTCGGTCTAGGATCATAATGAACGGCGGGATTCAACAATATTTGTTTGTAGGTGTCAACTCTTCTAGCTAATGTTTTGGATCTTTGGAGTTCGTCTTTTACGATGTTCCATACATCTTCAATTTTAGTAGTTTCAAATTTAATTTTTAATCCCTTTTTCTTGGCATATTTTTTAATCTGTCTCTCAAATTCAAGTCTAACATAAAGTGCTGATGCGGGAAAATCACTAGCTTGCCAATACTGTTCAGCTTTTTCTAAATAATCTCCACTCTCTACACCAACTATAAAAGGCAGAACTCCGTTATCTGTATGCTTTATCGTTAATCTTAGAAATTCCCATTTTGCACCATCCAAATAATTTTTCATAAGGTTGAACCAGTTTTCATCAAAAGTGGTGATTATTATTTGGTACTCATCTTCAAAATCTCTTTGAAGGATTTCCAAAAGTGGAATTCTTAAGTTCATATCAAGTCCTATAACTACATCATCTAAAAGAAGCAATTTATATGGTGAAACATTAAATTTTTTGTAGTAGGCAAGGAAAAGCCCGAGTGCTATGGCATTAAGTCTTCCTTCGTTTAAATAGTTGAGAATATTCCTGACATCTTTTCCGTTCCACTTAACTTTAAAATCTAAACTTCCCAGTTTTTCAATAGAACATTCCACTTCTATATCATCACCGGTTAAAATCCTTATGTATTTATTCCATTTATCTTTTATTTCTGAGAAAATTTTGTTTATCTCTTCTTTTATTGATTTCTCCTTCTCTTCTATTCTTTTCTTTGCTCTTGGGCTTTCTTTTTTCAGTTTTTTAAGATCCTCAAGTTCTTGTAATAGGGTTCTCTCTCTTTTTGGTGGGATTAGATAATAAGCCATAATTTTTCTGATAAACAAATCGTAAAAATCTTCATCTGTTTTCATGTCATAAATTTTCATAAGTCTTCTATAGCCCAGTATGCTTGTAGATCTGGATAATGCTTCAAGATATGTTTTCTCTTCGGATGAGTACTTATCAGGGTCTGTAATCAATACATTTTTCTCTACTCCCCTCTCAGTTTTAAGAGATATATCCCCTCCTGCAGTTCTTTTTATTGATATTTCAATCTCATTTTTCGTGAAAATATTTCTAAACTCTTCTAACTCTATCTTATTTGAAGCAGAATCAAAAAGTATCTTTAGGGCTTCCATAAGAGAACTCTTTCCTGCTCCATTCTCCCCATAGATAACAAGATTTTTTGCTTTTCTCCTGAAATCAACCGTTATCTCATTTGCGAAGCCTTTGAATCCTTTGATGGTGAGGGATTTTATTCCTGCACTCATTTTTATCTCTCCAGGGATCCGTATATCGCCTTAACCCACGGGTGCAATTTTATTAGGTAGAGCTTCTCGTTGAGTTTTTTATTGTTCTCAAGTTTTTCAAATACTTCTTTAATTGTTTCAAGCAATTCTTCTCTCTCTTTTTCAGGAACTTCAAGAAGATTTTCAGGCAATTCTACATCCACAAGTTTATTATCAACAAATTGCCTTATGGAAACCTTCACTATATCACCAAGATATAGTTCATAAACAAGGCAGTCTATGAGGTTGTCAAAGTAGTCAATGATGTATCGGAGATGGTGGTCGCCCTTTGCAAAGTGGTTCTGATGGTGCTTGAGGAAAAGCATGTATTTGGCGAGAATCGTAAATGGTTTTTGCTCGTCTTTGGGAAGTCGAGGAAGTGGGAGAGATTCTATTTCGTAATTTCTTATATTGTTCTGTAGCGAGAACAATTCAAATCTCCAGTTGAGCATCGTTGAATTCAAAAGTGCAATTAGAAAATTAGGATTTACACCATTGTCTAACTCAATTATGAACTTAATCGCATTTGTTATCACATATCCTTTTCCCAGCGGTGCAAATCTAAGCCTTGGCTTTGAGGCTTTATTTATTGTGTTCCTACCTATAATCTTCTCTTTTTCTGCAACCACTTTTGCCTCTGGCTTCTTTTCAAAAAACTTTTCCTTATTCACGATCCACCGTGGTTTTGGTCCATTAGGATCAAGATTCACGAAATATCTATCAAGGTGTATTCCTTTGATGAGCAAATCATCTCCCGGCTCATCGCTCATAAATTCTTTGTCAAATGTTTCATCTAAATGTCCTACTCCTATCTCACCAACTGGCAGAATCTCATCAGTGCCCTTAAACGGCGGATATTTTGAAATGTGCTTCAGGATTTCCCACTCTATTTTGGGATTATAAAACAGAGGTATTCTGTAATCATCGCCAGTTAATGATTTTAGTTCACTTCTCTTTATCTCTAAAAATTCAAGGGACGAAAGGGCAGTTTTTTCTTCCCTGCCTATATTTGTTTTTATTTTAATTAGGTAGTCTTCTATTGTTCTTTTAGTGTAGAATAGGATGCAAACCGCCTGAGTGTTGCCTACGAATACCCGTGTTCTCTCCGGAAATTCAAGAATCCTCTTTACTTCTGCATTTTCAAAAAACAATTTTCTTAGATTTTTAGAGTCGTTCTCTCCCAAAAAGGATGAAGGAAATATCATTGAAAGGTAGCCATTGCCTTTGATTAAATGATAACTTCTCTCTAAAAACAGTTTATACAAATTCAGATTCCCCACTTGATAAGAGTAAAGTTTTCCATAAACCGAGGAAAAGAAATCCTTTTCATCCTTGTCTTCAATTAGTTGTTTCAATCTGCCGTATGGCGGATTCCCCACCACCACATCAAACCCGCCTCTATCTAAAAACACCTCCGGGAATTCAAAGAACCAGTGGAACATTTTCCTTTCCCACGGAAGTGATTTCGCTTTTTTTAGTTTATCAAGGTCAATATTGTGCTCTTCAGCGAACTTCACATCTAACTTTTGATTGAATAAATCTGTAATTTTCCTTAAAAGCTCATTTAAAGGCACAGCATACTGAGAGTTGAGGGATGCTATGAGAATTTTTATGAGCTTTTCTTTTGTCTTTAAAACCTTCTCAAAGTCGTTCCAGTCAATGCTCTTCTTTGAAAGTATTTCATTTAGCGTTTCTACTTCTTTTACAATATCTCCTTCTATCTTCAGGCTTGTTGCTGTTTTTCTAAGATATGACTTCAGTTCAGCAACAACCTTTATTCTTTCAGTAATGTAATTTGCCGGTTCCTCTTGAGCGAATAAATCTAAACTTAACTGTCCTTTTTTCTCCTCTTTCTCAGGCCTGACATAACCGATAAGCGAATTAGCTGCTCTTAAATTAAAATGAACATTTGGGAATCTAACAAAGATATCCTTCTCCTTGCCCACCTTGAAATGCTTTGCCAGTGTCAAAAACAGCCTTGCCCTTGCAACTTTAAGGGCTGAAGGGTTTATATCCACACCATAGATGTTCTTTGAAAGGATGATAAAGAACTTTACAAGGAGTCGGAACTTTTCATCATCTTTAATATCCAACAGTTCAATCTCTTCAATTTCTCCCTTCTCATTAGATGCAAGAATTGTAAAACCTTTCTTTAAACCTATCTCTCTGGCTTTTTCCCATATCTTCTCATAGATGCTAAGAAGGACATTTATGGCACTCTCAAGAAAGTGTCCGGAACCCACAGCAGGGTCAAGAATTTTAATCTCTTTAAGTTGCTCAAAAAGATAAATTAAGATTTCTTTATTTCCTTTCTCAACTGCCTGATCTATTGTCTCAAAATCTTCTCCAAATTTTTCGTTAACCCTGTCCAAGAGATATGGTTCTATTGTATTTTTGCAGATGTATGATGTTATTTCTTCAGGGGTGTAATAAGCACCGAGTTTTTTCCTTTCCATATAGGTGATTAATTTCTCATAGATTGCCCCCAGAACGAACTCATCAATATTACCTTCAGTCCAGTCCCTGCTTTCGAAGAGATTCAAAAGCGGGACTTCATCACCCACCTTTTTGGGTGGTGTATTTATCAGAATATCCGTTAAGCCTTCTTTGTAGAAGCATTTATCAGGGATGGATATGGCTTTCCTTTGCTCTCCGTTTATGAAGACAGCAGGACCCACAACTACAACTTTCCCAACTTTATCATCCTCATGATACTGCTCGCCAATGTTATTACTTATTTTTTCAAAGAAATATGTGAGAAATTCATAATAGTTTTTGAATTCATCACCGAATAACTTTTTCTGCTTCAGTTCTTTGATTTTAGTTATGAAATAATTTTTATCGTTATCGAAAAATCCTCTTTCTTGCAAATACCATAGGGTGAGCATCTGCATCATGAAGTTATCAACAAATTCC
>JALTEL010000579.1 GCA_027073945.1 Caldifarciminota bacterium
GATAAAGAGATTTGCCCCAATAGTCTGTTCCAGATTTTTAATGCGCTGGGAAAGAGCAGACTGTGTAATAAAAAGGCTTTCAGCGGCTTTTGAAAAGTTAAGAAGCCGGGCAACAGCGGTAAAAGCGTCAAGCTGCAGGGAAGATAAACTCATACTCCACAGAATATACTTATTACCGTTCTTGTTCAATGAAAAAATACAGGGATACAGCCTTTGTCTGGCAGGTTGATCCCTGTACATGAACGTAACGTTAAAAGGTTGTTGAGAAACTGCCTCCCAGATAAATCAGATAGGGAATGGTCCCTGTATCAAAGTTTTTTGATGTAAATCCCATTGCCCCGACGCCGACTCTGAAGGATTTTCCCAGTTTGTAGGCGATGTTTATCTCGGGGATAACGAGATCTCCGGTACCTGCATCATTCTTTATTCCGAAAAGGACGTAGGCCAGTCCTCCTACTTTTGCGTTGATAACAATTGGTGAAAGATCCAGTTCAGCAAAAACCACCGGCCAGGCAATACTTTCAAGAATAAGGCTGTACAGCTGCACTCCCGCCCCGAATTTTACCGGTCCAAGGGCTACCTGATAACTTCCTGTTGCTTCCGGAAGAAGAAAGGTGTATTTATCCAGAATGTTTATTGAAGTACTGTCAATGCCGGAACTATCAGGGAATTTAATTCCCATTTTTACCGGTATCTGCAATCCCAGATCAAGTCTGAACTGGGCAAAAGCTGAAGGGACAAGAAAAACAGTAATAATGAGAATAAATAAAACTATTTTTTTCATGGTTCACCTCCAAAGGTATTATTCAACCTACAGTATAGCACACTTTTTCTATTTTTCATGGCCCTGACCGAGAATCATCCGGACCGCGTGCTTCATGACAGGGGCGACAATCTGTGTGCAGAGCCGTACTGCTTTTACGGAACCCGGAAAATTAATAATTATGGTTGTGCCCTTCATTCCTGAATAGCCCCTTGAGAGCATCGCGGAAACAGTCTCGCTGTATGACAGTGCCCGTATTGTTTCAGCAATACCCGGCAGCTCCTTATCACAGTACTCTCTGGTCACATCAGGAGTAAAATCACGGGGACCGATACCTGTCCCCCCTGTAGTTAAAATGAAGTCCCATCCGGAATACTTTTTAAATGCCTTAACAATTTCTTCCCTGTCATCGGGAATAATGAGGGTGGAAATTTCACTGTCAGGTACTGTTTCTTTAAGTATGGAAACAATTTCCGGCCCCGATGCATCTTTATAAATCCCTTTTGAAGCTCTGTCCGATATGGTAATAACTGCTGTTTTCATAGAGATTCCTTTGTTTTTTCAATAAGATGAATATCTGTTATGTGCATTCCTTTATCCACTGCTTTACACATATCGTAGATAGTGAGAGCGGCAATGGAGACAGCGGTGAGAGCCTCCATTTCAATCCCTGTTTTATCCGTGCAGAGTGAGCTGCTCTGTATGAGGACGTGATCCTCCTCAACCGTAAAGTCTACCGATATCTGATCTATTTCTATATTATGGCAAAGCGGAATAAGATCGGAGGTCTGTTTCCCTCCGGTAATTCCTGCTATTTTTGCAACAGTAAGGACATCGCCTTTCTTTATAAGCTGCTTTCTTATT
>JALTEL010000580.1 GCA_027073945.1 Caldifarciminota bacterium
GGCTACGCCGTGATTGACTGAAGTTGCGCGGGTACCTTATTCAAAATAACCTCTTTGAGGTCAATTTTCCGGCTCGCGTTATCGATATCAATCCCTGTTATATGGCCATTCTCGTCATAATCGATAACAATTCCTTCCGATATCTCGACGCTTTGTTGGCTTGTTTTGGAAGATAGATCTATGTAGAGAGAATCTGTCTCGGGATAATAATTAAGTTTCATGGTTTGAACCTCCTGTCGGGAAAGGCGTTATGGATGGTCATTTTATCATCAAGCGTGACGACTCTTAATATCCGCCCGCCAAGTTCTTCGATCTTCCCCCAAAATCTATAACGATTATTTTCCTGTCATTCCACTTTTATGGGATTTACTATAACCTTAACACACCATTCCTTTTTTAAATATGGCCGTTTTCGTAACACCTCATTCTCAAAATATGCTGTATATTTATATTTTGGCACCGCTTTCAAAGAATCCATTCTGATTAATACGTTGAATTCTCTACTCTATCAACCTTACTTTTCACATCTTACTCCGCAAATTTGGTCCTGTCAAACAAACTATCCCCGTTTATAAGATGGGGGGTCGCTCTTTCGAACGAAATCGTAATCCGCCGAGTCAAATCTTATGTAACTTTTGACCACAGATTAACGCAGATAGACGCGGATGAAAAAGAGAGCAAAAAGGGAAAGGTTAGAGGTCATAAAGACCTGACCCCTTGGGATTAGCACTCTTTAAACCAACTTATATTTTTATGAACGTCCCATACCCTGTTCCAAATTCTTCATTATCTTTTTCGATTGGGAAACAATGATCTACAACATCCCTTGATAACTTGATGTAAAAATTTTTTTCTTCAGGTTCTATTTTATTGGAGGGGTTCTTAATAATTCGTAGTTCAGCTTTGTCTTCCCCTAGTCCAAGAATATAGTAAATGTAATATTTATCTCCTAATTCAATGGACTTTTTCCATTCATTAATAGTAATTTCTCTTTTTTCTGGTCTGTGTGTTGCACCTTTTACCTCGATGTAGTGCATTTCACCCGTTTCAGGATTCTTTGATTCAATATCGTATCCTTTATTAAAACTTGAAACATCATTGGGAATTCTACCATTCTTTCTCTCATAAAGCATCGCCCACTTCATTGCTGTTTTCTCTATTATATCTTTATCTTCCTGTTTTATCCCGTCACCTTTTGGAGAAATAGTGTTTGGTTTTTGCACAGGAGCTTCGTCACCGAAACCTTCTGTTGGAATCTCTATTTCCCGATCCGTTATAAGTTTCCCTTGGCTTGGATCCAAAATTTTTCTATTGATTGGTGTATTAGGAGGCTCGATTCCTTCAGATTGGTTAGACCCAGGTTTTTCTCTTTTATCACCAGGCATGCCAATTTCAGGAATTGGTTCTAACGACTCATTCTCCAAAGATCTTTCGCATTCTTTGACCTCATCCTCAGATACTCCAGTTCGGCGAAGTTTTCTGATTCTTTCTTCATCAGTTTCACATAACAGAAGGTTCTCAAATGCCTCATAGTATGTTTGACCGAAACGCTGTGCAAGGCATTCAGCCAGTGCCGAAAATATATCTTTTTCTTCCCTGTTAACATTTATATAAATGGTAAAATCAGAATCGGTGGACCAACAGGCGGGAGGTTCCTCTTCGAATATTGTATTTTCAGTATCCTTTAGCCTAAAGCTTTTTTTGAGGTTTTCGACCCCAATTAACTTAATAGAACGGAAGAAGTTTTCGTCATTAGACCGATTTTGGGGCCTATCTTTACCCAATCTTGCTAAAAGCACTGGTTTTAGGCGTTCAAATCTTTTTTGCCAACTATCGGTTTCTTGGGAGTTTTCTGGGCCTGCGGAAACGACCTCATCGACGATGTCGGAAACCAAACTCATTCCAAAAAGCTTCTTAGCTTTTATAGCCCTATTCTCCCCTCCTAATTCTATAGCAAAGAGGCTATATCCAGATTCAAGAAGATCCTTTTTTATTGGATCAAAGCGGGGATCATCCAAATAATGTATTTCTTCAGCCTTTTTAAACACGTGCTTGTTTTCAGTTGATAAAGACAATACAAGAACCTGTGAAAAGGGTTTTTCAACCTGTTGAATATTGCATTGTTCCAAACAATGTCTGTATAAGGCCTGTACCGTTCTTAACCGTTCCTTCGAAATTTCACTATTTGTTTCACTTAATTTTCTCAGCCACTTTTCCCAATCTGTTGTTTTTATCTGATCCCAATTTGTTCTGCTCCCAATTTCGTCTATAAGGTCTTCAAAGCGTCGTCTTGCTTCTTTTTCTTTTGGCCTTTTTACTTGGAGGGTTGGCACAAACCCCTTAAGGCTTCTTCCAACTTCCGAATCTTCCAGAAAAACCTCGTCAGGTCGCGAAAATCCCTCTCCTACTGAGGGAATCCAGTTTGAATGTTTGATTCCCCAGAGCAATATAGAATCACATGAAGATGAATAAGTATAACTTATTTTCGTGTACTTAAATTTGCATTTTATTTTATCTTTTTGAGGTCCCGCAATATAATCAAACATCTTGGTTTTATAAAGTAAGTGGAAAAGATTTATGCATCTGTTCTTATCTTTTATTATTTCTTTCCAGTTATCTATCACATAACTTTCCTTTAGCATTCTACGACTGTTTCTACCATACCACATATCGTGTAAATCGGAATTTTTCTTACAATATTCTTTGTATCGTTCCCACGCTTCTTTTGAAACATGTATCGGATGTGGATTAGGGAAGTCATGTTCGGATATGAATCCCGGCTGTTTCTCAATTGGTAAAATCTTTGGTTCCCATGATACGCCCAGATACCTGTAAAGAGATTTCCATTTTTCAAAAGAAATGCCCTTATGGACATCGCTATTAGGACTCGCCAGAAATTTTCTGTTTTTTATATCCTTGTAGATTTCAAACAGCTCTTCCGGCGCTCCCCATTCTTTGCTTGCGTATACTTTCCATGCAGGGTGCCATTCGCCACTTTCAGTAGGAACAAAGACTTTATAAGCCAATTGGGTTCTCAAGTCATCTAACCAAGGGATTGGCTCCGTGTCCTGAAATTTTTTCTCGTTTGGCGCCAATTGAGCAAGGAAAACAAGGAGGTCCTTTTTTCGTGATGGATCATGGTTAATTGGGTTATGGATGTCTTCAAGAAGAGGTAAAATTGCTTTTTTTACTATATCGATTGGCCTAAATGGATAAAGGCCCAGTTCAGAAAGCTGACTTAATCCTTTTTTAAAACGTTCCTGCTCCGCTCCTTCAAGCCCTTTCCCAACTTCAGAGTTTAAAAAATCCAATGGGATAAAAGATGGAATTTTTACATCCCTGTTTGGTGGCAAGAAGAGCGGAGGTAGATTGTCATCTGTCAAAAAACGTAGTTCACCTTTACTTGTAAGAAAAAGTTTTTCTTTTTGCAACGCATCTTTTGTAGCTTCTTCTGCACTCCATGAAGGAGCATTTTCTATCCATTTAAAAACGGTATTTAAGGCCCGTGTGCACCATGCCGGGTCTGGTTTGGCTATGCTCCCCAATATTTGAACACTATCCGACTTTGTAAGGTTTTTCCCGCCCAATTTCACTAACGTTTGCAATCTTGTGCCTGATGTCCACTCCGGTTCAATGAGGTAACACCCTTCCCACTGAACTTCCTTGTTGGTTAATACGCTTATTTCGGTTAGGGTCTCTTTATCTGACAGGCCAGCTGAGCAAGGTGCAACCAATCTTAAAGGATTTTTCATAACAGGTAAAAAATCTTTCTTACCCAGAATTTGTGCGAATTTTTCAAAAACCTGCTTTTCGACTGGTTCCATATCTTCTGGAGAACGACATTCGAGAAAATCAATCAATGTAACACTGTTTCTGCCGAAAAATGGGATGACTTTTTCTACAAAAAGAGACGCCAATTCCTTGATGACCCATTGATTATATTGTACCGCATCTTCACGAAGATGTTTACGCCCTGCATCCAGAATAAAATCTCCATGAACCAAAAATTTAAATGGGCACCTTTCACGGGTGGGAAAATATGAAAATATTTGGGAATAGTTTGTAAGTGGAGTTTCCGGGAAGGCAATAGAAACAGAGCCGTGAGTTAAGTCACGACAATCATCCGGAAGTGCAGAAGATATTTCACTGGGTATTTTTCGCTGCTCTATGCTAAAAACCTTGTAAGTTTCACAATCCCCATTTGTTTCAATGTCAACTTGTCCTTCTCCTCGGTGAATTTTATGTTGGCGACTAAATTCATCGGATTCAATTGAGAAATTTAATACTGAATTCAAGAACAGAAGCGTCAAAGGATCAAAATTCTTCAGCTCTTTAAGTATAGACTGGGAAACGGTTTTATCTTTCAATTCAAGAACAATTACAGTAGCAAATCCATTGTGAAAAAGCGCATCTATTGCCTCAATACGTTCAGAAGGAGGATACGGAAGCCTCATTAAGGGAACTTCTTCGGGGTGGTACTTTCTATTCAATGCCAGACTTATATCGTTAGCCGCTTTTTCTCGGTCGAATGTGAATTTAAATGTTTTTGAATAGATAGTAGGTTTTTTTGTCCACGTCAAAACGGATTTAAAACCAATGCCCTTATTCCCTATTGTAATTCTACGATCTTTCTTTGGGCTTCGATCCAAATTACAGATAGCTTCTACGCCTTTAGGGCTAAAAGGAGATCCGTCATTGGCTATAAACAGAATGTCATTTTTTAGAATTATTTTTATCCTGTTTTTATCTTCAGATTGATTCATCGCATCATCAGCATTTTGAATGAGTTCTATGAGTGGGCGGCCAGCAGTATCACCAGCTACCCGAATCTCGGCATTTTGATGTTCTTCAATATCCCCAGGCGTTGCTTTGTAACTTTTTAGTCGATTGTTTCTAAGGACTTTTAGAAATGCATCAGAATTTACTACCATGCCTGTTACTCCTGCTTTCATTACCCTATTTTTTTATGAATGTTTTCGTCGTTATATTCAAATCCCATTTTGCCCCTCTTCCTTGATTCCCCGGCACCGCCCTCACCGGCCGGCCATATTCATCCATCCCGATTCCAGGGCCATTGGCATCCGGTTTGACGTTGCCGAATGGAACGCGCTGGCCGCCCTGTGTCTGCCAGTGAAAGTGGGAAATTGGGGACGGGGAAAATGGGGAGATTGTGGACGTACATAAAATCATAAGGTTCATAAAAAATCCTGTCAATCCCGTTTATCCTGTCAAAAAATAATTGGCTTTTGACCTTTGGCTTTCCACCCCTGTGAAATCCGCTACGCTATGACTCAGCCAATTTCACGGGGAAAACTTTCCACTGTTTTTTCCATCTGAGAGAATCCGTGTCCCATTTTTAGGGATTCACTATACATGTTTGGGCATGACCATCCTCTTTACTCTTCGGAAGGTGGAACAGCCTCCCGGCACGGCCTGAAGTCAGCCCGTTCGCCGATCCGATTCAGATTTTAAACGTTACCTGACAAGTGTCAAGACATCGTAGCCACTGGATTTACGCTTGACACGCGCTTCCTTGAGCCGTATCCTGAGAACTATGAGGCAAGGAGTGTTGCCGGGGCAATGGTGATTGGGCGGAAGAATATGTTGGGCGCGCATAAAAAATACCCATCGGGGATGAAGTGCGTAATCCGATAGAAACCGGCCACTGAATCCTATCCATTCCGGCCGCCTAATCTTAAGCAAAGTGGCCACCCAATCCGATTTTATCTGGCCACTTTTGGGCGGATATAAGAATCCAGTTATTGTT
>JALTEL010000581.1 GCA_027073945.1 Caldifarciminota bacterium
ACCTTGAGGAACCTGCAGGGCAGGAGGAACTCATTAAAGCAAAGCCGCCCTCCCTTGACTTTACAGGGGCAGAGGGTCCAAAGGAACCTCAGGAGGAAGGTGCTCTTGAATTGAATAATGTGGAGGAACCCCCTCTTCCCGAGGATATTTCTCCGCCACCTCCCGAGGAAGAAGTTATTGAACTTTTTCCCTCAGAGGGAACAGAGTCTCAAGGTAAAGAGCCCTCGGAATCTGTTCCGCAACCCATAACAGAGAAGCATCCCGAGGAGCCAGCCGAATTTGCAACAGCCCAGCCCGGACAAGCTAAAGAAGCAGAGGATTTTGCAACAGCCCAGCCAGAGATAAGTGGAGAAAACGAACAGGTACAGGAAGAGAAAGTTGATACAGGTTCCGAATATAGGCAGTTTGTATCAAGCGGGAAATACGATGATTTTTACAATGCACCTGAAGACGAAATTGAGGATATTGATGAAACTGTTATTGAAGAACAGCCGCAGGAGCAAGAAGTTGTAAAAGGGCCTGCTGGGGTTGAATCTCATAAAACCACTGAAGAAAATATAGAAAAGTTATCCGAGATATTCAATAAAATAATGGAAGATTTATTTACCATTAATTTGAAAGATGTATATGGAGAAGAAGACCCTTATGAAATAGGGATGACACTATACGATATGGAACTCTATGATTTTGCTATAGATTATCTTCAAAAGTCCATGAGGAATGCTGTATACAGGCTGAAGTCCATTGAGATGATTGGTAGAATTTTCATAGAGTTAGAGGAATATGAATTTGCAGTGAAAATACTTGAAAAAGTGCTGGAAGAGGGTGGATATGAAGAGTATGAGTATGCAGGAATTAATTATTACCTTGGTAGGGCATTTGAGGCTATGGGAAATGATGAAAAGGCTTTTTTGCATTTTGAATATGTCTATTTAGTGGATAGAAATTACAAGGACATAAAGCATAGGATTGAAATGTTAAAAATGAAACAGTTGAAAAATTATTGAGGAGGAATTTATGACTGGTGTTGAGAAAATCAAAAGGAAAACATTTGCCGATTTGCTTGTTCAGGAAGGTATTATCTCAAAAGATGTTATGGATACAGCTTTAAAGGAACAATGGAGCGAAGGCATTCCTCTTGAACAATACCTCATACAAACCGGTCACATAAACGAGGATATTATTGTAAGTATACTAACGACAAAATTCCCTTTGAAATTTGTTGACCTTTCCGTTATACAACCCGACCCTGATGCTGTTGACCACATACCTTACAGAGTTGCAAAGAAATATACGCTTATTCCATTACGGAAAAGCGGTAAGTCTCTTGCAGTTGCCATGGCAAATCCGCTGAACAGGGAAATGGTAGGAGAATTAAAAAAGGTTACTGACCTTAAAATAATACCGTTTGTTGCGAAGATCTCTTCTGTTATGGAGTATTTAAAGACATATTATGAGCAGGCAAAAATAGAGGAAGAGAAATTAGGTGCTCCGGGAGAATATGAAAAGTTAAAGGGAGAGGTTGGACTTACCCTTAGAAATGATCAAACATTTGATAATTTTGTTATAGGCAAGCCCAATGAGCTTGCCTATACGTTTGTCAAAGGTTTTGCCGAAACAAGAGGTGTTGAGAACTCCAGAATCTTTATATCAGGCCCCGGTGGAGTTGGCAAAACACATCTTCTTAATGCAGCAGGGAATTATATTCTTGAAAACGAGACATTCAGGGGCATTCTCTACACTGAATCCTTTAAATTCCTGGATTTACTTGAGAATGTGAAGGATGAGAATGAACTGAAAAAATTCCGTCTTTCATTCACCGATTCAGATGTGTTGCTTTTTGATGATGTTGAAATGCTTGCAACACACGATTTTGCCCAGAGACAGTTTTTGTACATTCTTACTGAGTTATCTGCACAGGATAAGCAGTTTATCATAACGAGCAACCTGCCTATTTCAGGCCTTAAGACATTTAACAGAAAGATATTGTCCATACTGGAAGCGGCGATTTCTGCGCCTATTGATGTACCGGATAAAAATTTGCTTGCTCAAATTGCAAAAAAGAGGCTGGAAGATGTGGATAATATCCCGTCAAAAGTTCTGGATTTAATAGCTGATAATGTTAATGGAAACATAAGGGTGCTGGTTTCTATTTGCAGGGAAATAGCAACTCTTGCAAGGATGAATAAGTCGGTTGAGGTTTCTGTAGTTAAGTCAATTTTAAAATCGTATAACGGTTAAAAAGGGGGTTTTTATGAGCTTTGGTGACATACTGAAGGGTTTTAAGAGCTCCAGGGGTGGTAAGGACATACTGACCCTGGATATAGGTACTAATTCGGTGAAATTAGCTGAGATTGAACGTAGAGGAAAGGAATATGTTGTTAAGAATCTGGTTGTTGATAAACTTCCTCCCGAACTTATTGTTGGCAAAGAAATCATGGACAGGCAGGAAATTATTTCGAGAATACAGACACTGTGGACAAAATTGGGTACGGAGACAAGGTCGGTTGTGGTGAATGTTGCTGGTCAGGATGTTATTGTCAAAGTCCTGACAGTGTCAAAACAGAAAAAGAAAGAAGAATTGGATCAGGGTGTTCTTTGGAAGATGAGAGAGGAAATATCCACACTTGACCCGACTGAGGTTGCATGGGGATATTATATTATAGGAGACTCTCACATACCTGATTCCTATGATGTGCTCCTTGCCACGGCAAAGTTGGATGTTGTCTATGGTTTGGTGGATATAGTAAGAGCGGCTGGACTTGAGCCTTTTGGTATTAATGTCGATGCAGATGCTATTTACAGGAATTTGAAATATAATGATTATGCAAAGGAAGGGGAGACAGTTGCAATTGTTCACATAGGTTATGAAAATACCATTGTAGAACTCATTCAAAACGGTAAGATTATGTTTTCAAGGGAAATAAATTTAGCCTCGAAAACGTATATAGAGTCGATTTCCAGATTTCTTGATCTTTCCAAGGAGGTTTCCGAGGAAGTCCTGTATAAGGGCGCCGGTGATAAAGTGGAGGAAGAGGCTTACAGGGATACAATGGAATCGTTGAATGATAGGTTCGTGGGTAACCTTGAGCGTAATCTTCAAGGGGTATTACCCGAAGGGCAAGAAGTTTCAAGATGGATTTTGTCCGGTGGCGGAGCTTACATTAAAGGCCTTCCTGATTTCATGAAAGAGAAGTTTAAGGGTGAGGTTGAAATCCTTGACCCATTCAAGAATTTTGAATACGAAGCAGAGGTAGGAGTGGGCGATGTCCCATCTATATATACAATTGCATTGGGTCTTGGAGTCAGTTATTTTGATAAAGAACACAGGATTAATTTGCTTCCACAGGAAGAGTTGAAAGTTGTTGAAGAAGTTTCGCTTGTTCCTCATGTAATACTGACCGGTAGTATATTCATTGTACTGATTATAATTATGGGTGTCATAACAATATTCCAATCGAGGAAGATTTCCAGAAGTCAGGCCGAATTGAAACAGCTAAAACAGGAAGAGGTGGTGCTTCAGAGAAAAGCCAATGAGATAAAAGGCATTAAGAAACAAATTGAAGAAGTTAGAGGCAAAATAGAAGTTTTGCAAAGCCTTTCCATGGGGAGGACAAGGTATGTACAGATACTCAATGAGGTGAACAAAAGATTAACGCCGGACACATGGCTTAAGAGTCTTAAGGAACTAAACAGTACCACCATAGAAATTGACGGGGATGTCGGTTCTAATTTGAGGCTTGCATCATTTATGCAGAGTTTGAGAAAATCCATATATGTAAAAGACATGCAGTTGGTTGAATCAAAGGTGGAAAAACAGGGTGACAGAAAAGTTGCAAGTTTTAAACTTAAGGTATTTTTAAAGGGAACAGGTGAAGAGCCTGCTCAAAGTATGAAACAAGGAGGTAAATCATGAAATTATTGCATCTCATAATAATAGGGGGCGTGGTGGCTGCATTCTCACTGACGGGATGTAACAAGCAGGATTACGAGACGCATATTCATGGTAGGGTTTATTATACGGTGGGGTGGATTTTGGCCAGTGCTACGGATACGGATACTATTGTTATGAAGCATCCTGCTGTGGGTGTTCAGGTGTACCTTGAAGAAGATAAGCAGGCGGAAGTTCCTTATCTTGGGCCTGACCTTTACACAACAACTGACAATAATGGAGAATATGCATTTGACGTGTTTTTAGGAAGGAGTTATGATGAGAATACGGGATTTTTCAAGTACAATTCACTTGCAGACCTTTATTTTGATTATATCTGGGCAAAGGACACAATAGTAACATTAAGTGACCAGATAGGTGGCACCACCTATACCGCAGATTTTAACATACCTGAAGGTGTAAAAACATTATCCGGATTATCTGTAAAGTCCGGTGATAAGGATGTAACAGCTCCTGATGTCATTCTTGACCTCGGTATAGGAAACTTGCAGTGATCAGGGGGAGGCCTTTATGAAATTTATCAAATCTCCTAAGTTTGTTTGGATTCTTGCGGTTGTCATTTACCTGATTGTCGGATACCTGTATTATTCCGGTGTGTATCTTGGAAAGGCAAAAAAATTGAAGGAAGTTGAGACTGCATTAAACAATGAAAAGACACTTGTTACCACCCTGACAATTCAGGTTAAGGATTATGATAAGATTATGGCGGAAAAGGATTCTCTCCTGGCATTATGGGAAGTTACAAAAAAGCATTTGCCTTCTGTAGTTGTTCAGGAAGACTGGCTTAAAGAAATAGCCGGCATGGCAACGAGTACTGGCATTGAGATTACTGATTACAGGCCTATGCCACCCGTGCAGCATGACCTTTATAAGGAATACCCTGTGCGAGTCAGCGTTGCAAGTGGTTATCATGACCTCGGAACGTTTGTCAGTCTTATATCCAATGCCGATCGATTAATGAAGGTCAAAGGACTTGATATAAGGCAATCTTTGAGTCAGGATGATCCGCATCAGACAGTTAGTGCAGTTTTTTCCATATCCAATTATATTTACAGTCCTGCCCCTGTTCCTGCCAATAAAAAAGCACAGCGAAAAGGAGGGAAGAGAAGATGAGAAAGTACGGTGGATTGTTAGTTGTTCTTTTTCTCAGCACAGCGTTCTTGAGTGCTGATATTTCTCTCGGCGGGTTGTCCGTGCAGTCCAATGACACTTCTATTAATGCTGTTTTGAGTTTTAAAGGCACTGTCCCTGTTATTCATGATTTTACCTTAAGTTCTCCTCCGAGAATTGTCCTTGATTTTGAAAATACCCGGTATATGTTAACCAGAAGAATGTACGCGGTGAATGCGGGAAATGTTCTGAGAATAAGAGGGAGTCAGTTTAAGAATAATCCTGCTGTGGCAAGACTTGTTATTGACCTTACTAAAAAAGCTCATTACAGTCTGGTAAAAGGTGCGAATACGATAAGTATTGTTGTTTCAGGAAGAGCTCAGACAAAAGGCAATATAGTTACTGCAAAACCTAAAAAATATGCGGTAAAGAAGGCAACTGTAAAACCGGCTACTTCCACTGGTAGCGCACCTGAACCGAGTAAAATTGTGCAGGTTAAAGACATTATGGCAGGCAAGAAGTATTTTTACAAGGCTCTTGGAAAAAGAGATCCGTTCAAACCGATTACCGAAGCTGAAATTTCTGCAGATACATTGCTTGATATGGCGAAAGCGAAACTCATAGGTACCATTGAGGATTCTACGGGCTATGTCGCTCTGGTTGAAGATAAGGAAGAAAAGGGCTTTATACTC
>JALTEL010000582.1 GCA_027073945.1 Caldifarciminota bacterium
GTTTAAAAGAAGCAAAAGGCGACAAAAGGAAAGAAGAAAGCATTTATGAAAATTTATACCAAGTTTTGTTAAAGAAGGAAATTTGGTTGAGGAAGTTTATGCAGGAGCTTAAACTTTATTTAAGAGAAATAGAGTTTGACCCAAGCAAAGCGATTGTGGGTGGATAAAATGATTGTAACAGATATTATAAGGCAGAAGGGAAACAAGAAAGTAAGAGGTTTTTATATGGATGGCTTTTTAAAAGAAAATCTTGATATAATCCCTGATAAAATCCTGCCCAAAGATTTTGACGCGGTTCTAATAGTTAGTGGCAGTGGAGATGTGAGGGTAGGAAAATCAACAATCGGAGCGCAGATAGGTTCTTACCTTGCTTGGAGAATTGCAGGGGGTATTCAGGAAACAGAAAGGGACAGCAAAGGTAAGTTAGTAATTAAAAAGTTTGAACCACCTAAAAAAGATATAAATTTTTCTTTAAATAATATGTGCTTCTCTCCATCTGAACTAATGAAGAAAGCAAAAGCCTTTCCAGAACACTCTGTTTTGATATATGATGAAGGCAGGGCAGGACTTGACAGCAAAAGGGCTATGGATACAATCAATAAAACGATGGAGAACTTTTTTCAGACGTGCGGAATGTATGGACACGTGATAATAATTGTTTTGCCTAATTTTTTCAAACTTCACGAGGATTTTGCAGTTATAAGGTCTATTTTTCTTATAGATGTTTATACAAAAGAGCTTACAAAAAGAGGTTTCTTCAGAGCATACAACAGAGGGCAGAAAGAATATTTATATTATGTAGGAAAGAGAAAATATTTAACCACAAGTCAAAGATACCGCTCCACTTATCCCTCATTTATGGGAAAATTCACTTCTTGGTTCCCTTTTGATAGAGAAGAGTATATAAAAAGGAAAAAAGAAGCAATTAATAAGCAGGAAGTAGAGAAATCAAAGAAATTTATGGCTCAAAGAGATGCACTTTTTTATTTACTTCAAAAATTTAGCATATTAGACCCACCAACAATAGCAAAAATGCAGTTTGGCTTGTCTGGTTACCCATTTTCCGCTAACACAATTCCAGAAGTTATCATACAGCAAAATTCCTTGCTGTCAAGTAGGCCGAAATTTGTCAGGGACTACTTTCTCAAAATGGAGATGCTCCACCCTGTAAAAAAAATCCACGAAAAGAAAATTTCTGGGGCTGACGGCTCTGAGGAGGTTAAAAACAAACAACCAAAAACCAAAAACCAGCCACCAATACCCTAAACCACCGATTTTCTGATGTTTTTTAGTTGTTTTTCGGGGGCGGTCTCCTTAATATAACTTATTTAAGGGATATCAACCAATCAAATCCCCCCACTTCAAAAAATTTTGCTGTTTTTTGGGCAGAATAGTTGTTCGGTTAGCCGAATAAGTGGGTTCGCAGTATTTTAAGGCACTATATGATCATTTTGATATAAAAAACCAACACATTAGCGTTGTTTAAAAGTATCAATTATATTCGATATGTTCTAGTGTTAATGACGTTCCTTTTTTTAGATGCGATTGCACTTTTTTACCTTTTATATCATTATAATATTTTGCTTGATGGCCAAATCCCGGTCCTACTATTCTTATA
>JALTEL010000583.1 GCA_027073945.1 Caldifarciminota bacterium
GAGAGTACTCGATTGATGCTCTATTATTATATATTTCAGTGCTAAAAAATACAATTTTCATTTTGAAACGTTCAAAATTATAACATATTTTTTAAGTTTTTTCAAACAAAGCAGCGTTATTGAACGATGTCAGACGAATTTTATATAGCTCGGGTAATTCCCATATTGGATGTAATACTGTGCGTCTGTATATGTGTGCTTGATTTAATTATAAGGAAGCATTATAATATAGTTGGCATTTACAAAGAAAATGAAAGTAATATGGCATTATCTGAGATTTTGGCATTTCCAACAAAGATGCCTTGAATAAATATTTATATTTAAAAAAGGAGGATATATGAAGATACAGATGGTGATGATAATGACTCTCATACCAATTCTTGTTTCTGCCAGACCTCTAACGAAATCTGAGGAGACTATTGTTGGCGAGTGGCGCAGTGGCTCAAAATGCTATGTATTTAATTCTGACGGAGAATTCATTAATATTAAAGATGTATATGCAAGACCAGATAACAGAACACTTTCAGTTTCAGGGAAATGGAGAATTAAAAGTAATAGGCTCTTATTAACCCTCACAAATAAGATAGTGACTGTTGGTGGTGTGGTCGCAGATGACCCTATGATAGGCGGTAAATATATTGCAGAAGGGAAGAATGTTAGAAAGGGGATATCAGATAGCATCTGTGCATATTCTTTTTCCGGAGTTTTCTATGATAAAGTAGCCCGAAAATACAGGATAACCATTAACGGGCAGAAATACTGGAAGTCTCACGCAGAGGATTCTACAAAAATTAACGAGGCCCTTTTTGCAGATATCAGGTCAATGTCGCTTGTAAATGCAGAATATGAAATTATGCTGGGTGCAGATGTGAATTCATCTGTAATGCAAGGGTGGACACCACTTCACGAAGCATGCAAGAACAATTATTTTGAAATAGCCAAACTCCTTGTAGAGAAGGGTGCGGATGTAAACTCCAGTGACAAGAATGGCTACAGGCCAGTATATCTTGCTGTTGAAAACAAAAACATTAAGCTTACCAAATATCTTATACATAGAGGGGCTTTTGTTAATATACAAGCAGAGCCATTGGGACGTTTGCTAACCCCTCTTCATGTTGCGGTGATGAACAGTGATACAGCAATGGTCAAGCTACTTCTTGAAAACGGTGCAGACTGGCATATAAAAACAGCTCAGGGCAAAACAGCGCTTGACCTTGCACGAGGAACAAAAGACAAAAGAATTGAGAAATTGATATTGGCATATTCCCAGAAGTCGGCAAAATTAAAGATAAAGGGTGAATATATCCAGTTGATTAGAGGAGGGAAAATTAAAACAATGGGAAAACTGGCTTCTTCGGACGCTTTTCCATTTGGTTTCTCATCCCTGTATGCATTTTCCCCTGACTCTGCCTATATAGCTTTTGTGGCAAAGACCAAGAAAGGATACGATATTTTCCTTGTTTCGAACATAGGTGAGCGGTTAAGAATAACAACTGATGGTAAAATAGATGGAAGGACAACAATCTCTTGGGACAGAGAAGGAAAGGCATTTCTTTACAATGAGGATGGAAGAATAATATTATGCAGTACTGAAGGTTACTGGCAAAACACGCTGACAAATCCTCCGGAAGGATACGAAGATTTCAAACCTTCTTTCAAAACAGGACATATGGTGAAATTTTTCCGTGGAACGAGATTTGAATATTCCTTTTCCGGATCCGAGTATGAGGTGAGAATAAGCGGATCACATTGCCGAAAGGTGCCAAATGGAGAAGTTATGCAACCGGAAAATACAAAGGGTAATGAGGATGAAGGCTATTAAGCCCTTATTCCCTGTATTGCTCCTTATTCTGTGGGAAGCAGGATGTGCCCCAAAGAAAAATCCTGCGAAAATAGTGGCGGTTGAGAATCGAGTTATTGCTGTTGATAATCAGGATTCTGTTTTGTGGATCGTAAAGGAAGGGGAGAGAGATATAGAATCCTTCACAGAGAGCCTTAAGGTGTCAAATATTTCGGATAATCAAGACGTCATGCTTGTGCCCCATTATACCGAGACGGCAGTTTCTGAGGTTAGTGCCTATAACTCGTTCCAAAAATACCTTGATTTTCTCTATTGTATAAATATAAGAAATGGGGAAATAATATGGAAATACCCAATGGGCGGATTGTATGTATTGATACACGGAAGCAAAATTATACCGGAGCATATATTGAAAATTATGGCCAATAAAAATGGTTTCCTTGTATTTACCAGTATGCGCATCATAAAATTATCTGATAAAGGGAAACCTATCCTTTCATTAAGTTATGAAAAGGTGAAGCTCGATACGATTCAGAGTCTTGTAGGTGCAATTATGAGAAAAGTTGTAAAACTGGACTCCACGAGATTTTTATTGCTTGGCCAGCATAATTTTGGAATGTATGACAAAAATACAGGAAAATGCAAATTTGTTGAAGATACAGTAAATGAAGATGATTTATCTTCAATATACTATGATGGAAAGATTTACTGGATTCGCGAGACAACTAATAGAACACTTGTTTCTTATTCAAAACTATTTAAATACTCTGTTCAGGGGGAACTATTGAAATTTTTTGAAAAAGATTCTTTTGAAAATGCTTATGAACAGAGATATTTTCTGACAAACAACAAAATGTATTTGATAGTGAACGCCGATTATTTTGCAGTTGTTGATTTAATCACAGACTCAATGAAACTGCTCAATGACAGAGGTAATGTTTTTGACTCCATTGTTTTATACGGGAGTAATGCTAAATACTCCGTTCTGGCCTTAAATCTGCTTGGACATATTGAAAAAAGTTATAGAGAGCCTGGAAATAAATATTCCCGATATGAATATATGGAGAAGATTAACAAAAGTGTGCGTATTATTAACCCGAACACGGCCATATATATAAAAGACAGCACCGTTGTCGTTTATAATAATCTGAAAGATGAGATAATCACAGTCAAGGGACAATTTGCAGGTGTGTGTGAGAATTACTGGGCTGTAAGAAATGGTCAAAATAATATCATTCTTTACAACGGAATTAAAAGCTGGCTGAATATTCATTAGTCGGTCTATTTTTACATTCAGTAAACTTCAAGATGAATAATTTTGTAAAGATTCCATATAGTTCTTGCATCTGGTATATTATTATAAGAGGAATTGGTATATACTTTGACTGACCCTGTATTGTACAGGATAATATATTATATTGTAAAGGAGGTTCGAATGCAGAACAGAAATTGGTCAAATCGTAATTTTAATAGTGTAGGGAGTGGGAATTTCATATACAGAAGGTCTGTACTTACATCCATTATAGTTTTTTTTGCTTATATAATAAGGCATATAATATGGGCCATTGGGAGATTTTTGGGCATCCGTATAATGCGTGGAGCAGGGTATGGACGCGGTATGGGCATGGGAAGAGGACGCAGGCCATATGGGAGGCGTTGATACATTTGATAATTATGTGGATAGGTATGAAGATTGGTTTTTAAAACATAAATTTGCATATCTATCTGAGTTAGAGGCATTAAAATATTTATTACCTGAATTTAAAGATGGTATTGAAATAGGCGTTGGTACAGGTAGGTTTGCATCACAGCTTGGCATAAAAACAGGTATAGAGCCATCTAACGCAATGGCAAATATTGCGGTAAAAAGAGGAATAAAAGTTATAAAAGGAAGTGGTGAATCCATTCCATTTCCCAATGGGAGATTTGACCTTGCATTAATAGTAACTACAATTTGTTTTTTTGATAATGCTTTTAAGGCACTGTCTGAATCATATAGAATACTCAAACCTTCAGGATACATACTGCTGGGATTTGTTGATGCGGAAAGTCCTGTTGGAAAGTTTTATTTAAAGCATAAAAATGAGAATGTTTTTTACAAATATGCATTCTTTTTTACCGTGCAAGAAGTAACTACAATGCTGAGAGATATAGGATTTAAAGATTTAAAATATGCACAGACGATTTTTCGCAATCTTTCGGAGATTGATAGAGTGGAGGAGATAAAGGATGGTTATGGAAAAGGAAGTTTTGTGGCCTTAAGAGCAAGAAAGGAGGAGTTATGAGTTTTAAGGTAGCGTGTGCCACTGCTGACGGGCAGCATTTTTTTGAAGGCCATTTTGGAGATGCCCCTTTCTACATTGTTTATGAAGTGGTTGAAAATGGCTTTAAGGAGTCTGGAAGAATAGATAATCATCCTTCAGACACAGGGCATGGCGAGGCTGAGAAGGCGAACAAAATTATGGGTATAATGAGGCAGGATATAAATGTGTTTGCAAATTTTCAATATGGTCCCAACATAAAAAGAATAAGAAAGAAATATGTCCCTGTTGTTATAAAAAATCACAATCTTGATATTAGAACTGCAATTAATAGGCTGCAGGAGCGATTTTCTGAGATACAGGATATCACGGAACATGAAAAAGAGGAATATCCTATAGTGTTTATTAAGTAATTATCCCTTATACAGGGCTTTACGATGTAAGACTTGTTATATTGCCCTGCATAGAGATTGAAGAACGTCCGTTTCTTTTGGCATTGTATAATTCTTTATCGGCTTTTTTAAATATGTGTTCACTTTTTATATCAGTTTCGGCATCATCCACTACAAAAATCCCAGCGCTAAAGGAAGGTTTCCTGTTAAGAATACCTGCATTTTGCTCCCAATTTTTCTGAATGCGAACAAACAAATCATACAGTTTTGTTTCATCGGGTTTTAATATTATAGCAGCGAATTCATCTCCACCTATTCTACCTGTTGCATCGGATTTTCTCAAGGTTTTATTCAGTGCCCTCGCAAAAGTTTCTATGTAAAAATCGCCCATTTGATGTCCCATTGTATCATTTACACCTTTCAGATTGTCAAGGTCAATGATAGCAAGTGCAAATTTTTGTCTGTACCTTGAAAATCTGTGAGTTTCATGCAAGAGTCTTTCCATAAAAGCACGTCTGTTCAAGAGTTTTGTTAATGAATCCTGCCTTGCAAGTCGCTCCAGCTCTGTTTTGAATCGTATGTTCTGAATTGCAGTTGCCGCATGAGCTGCAAGGTTTCGTGCAAGATGCTGGTCAAATCTGTCAAACTCCCTTTGTTTGCTGGTAAGGGCATAGAACACTCCGAGGACCTTATCTCCAGATACAACTGGAACCGCCAGCAGGGATTTTATATTAAGGTCTTTTAATATTGGATTTGTTGCAAGGGCATGTTTGGATGTATCATCTATACTGACCATTTCATGTCTGCTGGCAACGTAAAATGTAAGGCCGTTTTTGCGTAAATACTGCCATGTGCTGTTTTTAGGTCGTGTAGGGTCATTTGTGGCACTTTTTAAAAATTTTCTATTTTTCAGGTCCACAAGTATAATGCTTGCATATTCAACTTTTAAAAGCTTTGTAGTAGCTTCTATGATTGCATCCATTGCTTCTGCCATATCTTTGGATTTGTGCATTTTTACCGTTATATCCTGCAGAGTAATAGCAGCTGTAATCCATTCTTTGAGATTTCTTTTACTTTGTTCGATTTCTGGTATTCTGTCTGCTTTCATTACTATACATAAATTATAAGGTTATTTCAGCGGATATGCAATGACTCGTTATTCCTCAAAAATAATTGCACCGAAGGGGATAATGTTTCCTCAAAATAAAGGTGACAAAAATAGAGAAACGATAAGAGTTTCAAAAACAATAGGAGGGAGCTCCCGGGATAGTGTATCCTA
>JALTEL010000584.1:0-1359 GCA_027073945.1 Caldifarciminota bacterium
TAACCATTTTTTGCCCTGGGTTGTTTTCGGCATCAGGTGCAGGCTCACGGCCAGTTTTTTCACGGGCCGCAGAATCCTTTGTCGCAAGGATATCTCTTTTGTGGAAAGATACCCAAAACATTCAACATTAAATCCCTGGGTTGAGAATAACTCATTCAATTCCATGGTTCCATAATATTTATGACTATACGGGCTTGGGGCGAAATCAAAGAGATCTTTGTTCGCGGTGGCAATCAATACATACCCATCCTTTCTCAAAACCCGCTTGCATTCCGAAACAAATTTCTCCGCGGATGGCAAATAATACAATGCCTCAAAAAGAATTACGACATCAAAGGAATTGTCCTCAAACGGCATATCCTGGGCGTCAAACTGACGCAGTTCTATCCGATCCTTATAGTAATTTCGGGTGATATCCAAAATCTTGGCGTCATAGTCTCCCGCCATAAGACTCTTCGTGATTCCGGAAAGATAACCCAATCCAGGCCCTGTCCCACAGGCCGCCTCCAGCACGTCTTTCCCTTTACAATACTGTCCCGCCCAGTAATACCGATGGCACAGCCTGTCCAATTGTTCCTGGCTAATTTCATCACCGGCAATTTCGGTAACTGAAACGTAGTCCGTCTCCACTATACTCTCCATTTTACTTCTATCAGCCCCTTTTCATGTCAGGCTATTTATCATTGATTTTCCAGTAGCCAAGACTGCAAAAAAAGGCAGCAGGCATGTTCGACCTACTGCCTTCCACCTTAAGGCCCTGATGTCTGACCATATTTTTTTCATGTACAAATTCCCTGCAATAGTTTGTAAAGATAGTCGATAGCAAAAATCTTTAAATGTGAGTCCATTTCTGATCTCCGAAACAGAAAATCCAGTATTAGTCAAAGATAATGAGCGACTCGTCACATCTCGATATATCTTTCCTATATAGCCCAAGTAATAACAGAGACCATCAAAAATTCCGATCGATTTAGTGGTTTCAATAATATAGTGCCAATCAAATCTTTCCATTGAAATAGCGTTAACAGCATATATTAATTCTGAAATACGGAGAAAAAAGCGACCATACACCCTTTGTAAAACTTGTATGATAAATTGATCTTCTGGGCTTGGCACCCACAGCTTCATGCCCTCAATCTCTACAGCTCTTCGATTTGCTATCATAGATTTCGGAAATACCGTATGTTCACCCATAGGCCCCATGCGTCCGTGGTGAATTTCTACTTCTATTGGCCAGCCATCCAAAATATATTGTGTTTTTCCCGCCACCCTATGAAGTAATGTACTTTTACAGCGTCTTGCTTTAAAGTTGCTAATGAGAACCGAGTCTGCCTCATTCGTCTGCCGTAGCACAAAAAG
>JALTEL010000584.1:1369-17129 GCA_027073945.1 Caldifarciminota bacterium
GTGTTGGTAGTTTTTAATGAATACAAAATCGATTCCTGCGGCTTCGAATACTTTACTGATTTTTGCCATAAGTTCGATAGTGCGACCGATGCGTTTTCTTTCAGCCTCTACGGCATTCCGGAAATACTCGTCAGGCTGCACATCCAAATTCACTAATCCCTCATAAAGACGAAGCAGTATCCGGTTTTCTTTTGCCAAATCTATCAATACATCCCATTTCATGCCACTCAGCAAAGAATGGTTTATTATACTCTCATTTTTCTGCTCCAAGAGTAATTTAAGGGCTACATCTGCGTATTGCCTTTCAAAGGATTTTCTCATTATAAATTATAACCCCCTTGTGATATTTTTCCAGCTATATCCCATCTGGGTGTAAATCAAAAGGTTTGTCAACCCAGAGCAAGCACCCCAACAAGGATAGTTGCTACCCGCCCATAACTTTGAATTCATCGTTTATTGAGCCTTTCCACTACGACTGTTTCCAAAACCCGTTTTGTAGTGTCAAGATCATCATTGACAATAATCACGGCGTCATCCACCCAACCAAAAATCTTCAGATATATACCCCGCCTCCACTTCATGTAATGGACAGGGTATTCACCTTTTCTGGCATAAGCCTCTTCTGGAGTCACATCTACAAAAATGGGTAATTGGGGTACGGGCGTAATTAGAAGAAAGATCCTAATAAATCCCCATTTCCGATTCTCTAAATCTGCTACATCTGCCAGTGAATCATACAGGTATCGATCTGTAATCAAGATCCTTTTCTTTATAAATTCTACATAAAATCGGACAACACTCAAAATAATCAAATCCAAAAAAAGCGTTAACTGTTTTGCAGTAACACTACGTACAATGCCATAAATAATCCTTGAAATAGTCCTTTTCTTATCGCTAGTCCCGATTTTCGGATCACGTAGATTCGCTTTTGATCTCTTTTTTCTCAATATTGGATCAGTTAGGACGGCTGAACGATTCTCTGGGTTCTCCCTACGCACTTCTTTTATACCTACCCATTTCTTAACACGATCTCGCATGGCCCTAATTAATGCGTAAAAACTAAGGTCGTAATACATTGTCAATGCAGTCACTGGATAGTTTTTTTCTTTCATTGTTACCTTTAGCCATTCTATCAGCGTCGATTTTCCTGAACCATCCAAACCTGAAAATGAAATTAGCATAATTCTTATATCCCTAAGTCCGAGTACTCATCTTTATGGAACGATATAATGGCTACGATGTAATGATAAAACGGTTTTGGTTTCTTACGAAAGTGCGGAAAAAATATATCCACAACTGCTCCTTTAGAACTTCTGGATAGCCTTTATTAGTACTCAATCCTAAATATATAGAAAACCGGGGCAACCCTCCAGAACTTGAACACTGGATCAATTTTTTGTACTCAAATAGAGCTTGATTGATCAGAAATACCCCGAAAAGAAGCTTTATGTAAGAAAGATCTATATTAAATTGGGCGCAATAATTAAGAAGAACTTTTTTTATTTCGTCACTATATCGGTTTTCGCTCAGATAAGTATCTTCAAATGCTTGGATAAAACCTTTAACACCTGTATGCTTCCTGGTTTGCAGATAGTAGGTTGTAAGAAAAAAGAAAATATCATGGAGCGGAAATCCATACCTTTTACTATCCGTCCAGTCAATCACGCCTACCCTTCTTCTGCCACGATTACCTCCAAGCAGAATATTATGCCTACAGAAATCCCCGTGCTGAATAAATGCCCCAGCAACTAACATACTGTCAAGATTGTCAGCAATTTCCTCTAAAAAATCTTTATCAGTTTTGGATAAATCAAAGGTGAGCGAACATGACTCAATATTTTTTAGTTGTTCCTTCTTGAGCTGCTTGAGTACCTCAAAAGAAGTATCAGGTCGAATTATAGAATGCAATTCTGTCAACCAATTTATTGCTAAGTCTATGTTAAAAATAGCACTCCCTATTTCAGGCAATCCGTTATTATCCATTGGTGCCATAAGAGAACGGCCTTCAATTACTGTTTGGACGAGCATCCAGACTCCTGAGATTTTTTTGTAGGCTATCAATCGTGGCACCGAATCTGCCAAAATGCCTGCATTTGCGTGCAAAAAATGTAGGATTTTAACTTCTTTGAAAACTTTATCCCGTGCATCTGGATAGCGGTGTATCTTCACCACGAAGGCGGGATCGGCTTTTTGTTCAATGAATGCCAGAAAGGTGGTCGTACCTCCCTCGATTGATCCAGCTATTCCTAAATAGTCAAGCAAATGGGGTTTTGGCGCTTCAGGAAAAAGCTTATTCCATTCGCTGAGAAGGAAATCATTCAATTCGGGTAGCATCTATTCCTTCCATTACTTCTCTGCAATAATACTGTATCCTGGAACAAAGATTTTAGTTAGAGACGTAAGCCCTAAGCGGAGAGTAAGGCGCACGGCCACCTTTGCAATTGTATACTGGAAGCCGTATGCCTTTTTAACCTCCGGTGATACCGTCTCAAAGAGGGGGAAAATATTACGAAAGAAAAAACTCAGAGACTGGTCGCTATTCAGGGGGACATAGAATAAAGGGATGCCGTCTTGTCGGGGCAAAGGAGCGTAAAAGCGAATTTTGGAGAAGCCTTCTTCCCTTAATATGCGTTTATAGCCAAAGATGCTGTGGGATATTGAAGAAACAGGCTTCTCGCCCCATCTTAGTAGCCGTTGGAAAGAAAGGCTATTATACAAGCTCAAATACAAAACGCCTCTTTCTTTCAGAAGATGGCGAAAATGTTGGACGGCCTTTCTGAACGGCTGAGGATCTTTTTCGTTACCGTGTAACTCATTCACCGCTACCACGTCGAAGCTCTCATCAGGAAAAGGAATGTCAGAATCACAGCGCCCATATACAGGAAATAGATTCTCTATACCCTGTTGTTTCCTTCTGATATCCAAAAATCTAATCTTATCCCATGTAGTATCAACGGCATACACCGATCTGCATACCTCAGATAAAGCCACGGGTATGGCACCCCATCCACAACCGAGCAACAACAAATCACCTTTACTATTCAAAGGAAGTAAATACTTCCAATCCGCACATCTTTGATCTTCTTCTATAATTCCGGTCCGTTTTAAATGTTCCTTATTGAGGTCAAAAAGGGCGGTTTCCCAGCCAAGTGATTCGGCAACACGTATTATATTTTCGTCCATACCATCTATCTTGAATTGTTCTCACAACTAATTTTATCTCTGGGAAAACTGGATACTGTTTTCCCGGAAATCCCATCATTTTCCAAAGAAGCGTTAAAAAGCGGCAATTTTTATTGAATCAGGAGGCTGGTTGCCTAATCTTATAATATAACAATTTCCGGAGCGGGGTCGGCATCAAACGGAAGACCACCAGTGTGCAGATGACAAAAATTAACTGCAGCAAATTCATCTTTCTATTCCGAAACAAATAACGCCTGACACGTATATCCTTTACCAACCATCTAACCCCTCTCCTTTTGAACATACCTTCACCCACACGAACTCTAACAAGGCACTGATTCATATTATGGAATCTACATCCGGCAATATACATTTTAGCCCATAGATGGTCGTCATCGCCATAAAACGCTTCGTATCCTCCAACACTTAAAACCGATTGCTTCCTAAACATCACTGTCATGTGATTCATCGGATTCCTGAACCACATCCCACTTACAATCTCTTTATGATTTTCGGGAACAGGTTTAATCGTCACCGGTCTGTCTACATCATCCATAAACTCTGATACAAACGAGCCAAGTACATCTATCTCAGGGTGCTGCGCCATGAAAGCATACTGAAGTTCTAATCGTTCTGGTTCGCAATAATCATCGGAATCCATGCGTGCCACAATGTCATAAGAGCAGTGTTTAAGCCCTTCATTCAAGGCAGTTGCAACGCCCATGTTTTCTTCCAAATAAACGACCTTCATTTTTTGCCCTAACAGATATTTCCATTTATCCATAACGCTATAAAGGTCTTGTGTCAGCGGTCCGTCAGACACCAATACTACTTCAAAATCTTTAAATGTCTGATTGTAAATACTGTCCATCGCCAAGTCAAAATGCGCAGGCTTTTCTTTTTCGTATACCGAGATGAGAACAGAAATCATAGTTTATCCGAACATATTTATTAATTTGATTAAAATCTATTATAGTCTCTATGCTTTTTGACTCACACCAACAACCGCATCAACAATTCTTCCAATATCAGCTTGGGATAATCCATGATGCACCGGCAAAGCAAGGATATTTTCCGCAAGATATTCCGTGTTTGGAAGTGCAACCTTTCCGTACGTTTCCTCAAAAACCGGCTGCTGATGGAGTCCACGGGGATAATGGACACCCGTAGCTATCCTCTTTTCTTTCAGACGATCCGCTAACTCATCTCGAGTGTATCCAAAAGACTCCGGTTCAACCACCACACAATATTGGTGCCACGCATGTAGAGAGTTAAGAATGATCTTCTGTGGGCGAATTCCAGGGGCAACTGCCAAACCCTTATTTAGAATGTCCGCATTTCGTCTCCGTATACTTACCATATCATCCAGCCTTTTTAATTGCTCTCTTCCGATGGCCGCTTCCACATCGGTCATGCGGTAATTCAAACCCATCATGGTATGATAATACTTGCCAGTCTGCCCATGCGTGCGCATATAGCGAAGCTTATTTTCAAAGTCTGCGTTATTCGTACAGACCATTCCTCCTTCACCCACAAACATGTTTTTAGACGGGTAAAAGGAATAACATACAAAGTCATCAAGCGAACCTACATCCCTGTCTTTGAAGGTAGCCCCATGAGCCTGAGCTGCATCCCATACAATTGTCAATTCATATTTTTTTGCGAATGCAACAATTGCATCCACATCGCAGGGATTTCCAAACAAATGTACTGGAGCGATTGCTCTTGTTTGTGGCGTGATTTTGCTTTCAGCATCTTTAAGATCTATCAGGAAGGTTTCGGGATCTATGTCGCAAAAAACGGGTTTCCCGCCTGCCATAGCGACCATGCTTGCCGTCGCAATGAAGGTAAAGCTGGGGACCAACACCTCGTCGCCAGGCTGCAAAAAAGCCAAGTATGCCAGATGTAATGCTGCCGAGCCATTAGCACAGGTCACAGCGTATTTTGCGCCCACTTTTTCTGCAAACTCTTTTTCAAAAGCCGCACACTCTTTCCCCTGACGTAGCGCCCCTGATTGAAGAACACGCACCGCAGCTTCTATTTCAGCATCAGTAAGCTTGACTTCCACCATGGCAATATTTTGAGGGTTAATCATTTTCTCTCCTACGATATAATTTTTTGTATAATTTTCATCAATTCGATTGAATCTTCGATACGATTACGATCAGGCGGAATTCCCTGAGATATGGCCTGAACAAAGTAAAACATTTGGATATCCAGTACTTTTCTTTTGCCATACTGGAGAATGGTCTTGCCGGTCTCATACCCTCCCCGGCCTTGTTTCATAAAAACAAAGGAGGGGATATCAGGCTGGATGGACCCCATGAAGCTGCCATTTTCACACTGAATTTCCACATACTGGCTAAATGCAGGTGTGATCAGATCAGCTTGACAAAAAATCTCCACACCCGAAAACCCAACGCATCGGATCATGACAAAATCTTCCGCATCTACCTGTACGCGTTCACCCTGGATAACCCGTTCAGGACATTTCAATTCGTTGGAAATAACCTGAACGTCACCAAGCGGTCCAAAATACCAGTTGGCAAGGTCAATCATGTGAACCAGCATTTCATTTATCGCGCCGCCACCCTGGTCCTTCCGGTGTTTCCAGACTTGATGGCTGCCCCGTCCGCCCAGTCTGAAAAAAGCGCTCAAGGGTTTCCCCAAAATCAGGCTTTCTTCATTGATCCGATATTGTGAAAACAGCCGGTAACCTTCCTCAAATATGGGTACATAACGGTAAACATAACCTACCATCACATTATGATCCGCATTTTTCTCCCATTCCTTTAAGCTCAAGGCTTCTTCAAGAGAGGTGCAAAGAGGTTTTTCACAAAACACATCTTTGCCACTTTCAAGGGTTTTCCTTATCAAATCGGCATGTGAAGGTGTGGGAGTACATATAAGAACCGCCAAGATATCATTCATTTCAAAAATCTTTTCAGGATGGTCAACCCAAGCTACACTGTGTTTTCGGGCCAATGATTGAGCGAAATCACGCTGCATGTCAGCCAGCACTATGTCAACATTTGGAAGAGTCTTCAGGCTATCGAGGTGCTTCTCGGCTTGCTTTCCACATCCAATTAAACCAACCTTAATCTTGTTCATTAAGATATTTCCTCCAATTCTTTGCTATGTTCATTTCTTTTAACTTCTCCGGCAACGGGAAAATTTCCCCAGGTACCCCTTTCACAAAGCTCATAGGAGGAATATCTCTTGTCACAACTGCTCCTGCAGCAACAAAAGAGCCTCTACCTATTTTTACACCCGGCACAACCACCACCCCGGCACCCAGGGTCACGCCGTCTTCAATTATCGGCCCTTCAGGACTATACCGATCTCTCATCTTCTGGGGATACCGATCATTTGTAAGCACAACACCAGGGCCAAGAAAAACCCGAGAACCAATAGTCACATGGGTGGGGATATAGCAGTTAGATTCAATCTTAACAAAATCGCCAATTCTAACATGGCCATCAATCACTGTATTAGTCCCTACTACAATATGATTACCAAAGACCGTTTTTTCTCGAATTACAACATTATGCCCTGTTTGAAAATCATCACCAGCAACAACATCGGCATAGATTATGGTGCCAGTCCGGATACACGCTCCATCACCAACCTTAAACGGAGAGCAATCTTCCTTATACCGCAGTCCTAATACAATACCCAGTTGGAACAGGCAGTTTCTACCTTGTTCCATAAAATGTTCTTGCATCATCTACCCTACCTCTCTAATACCTGTAGGCAAATATCCACGATTTTTCTGGCTGCATCTCCACCTCCGAAAGGCACAGGCCAGTCCCTTTTGACTCGGCTTGCCTCAATGGCGGCTTGAACGATCCTATCAGGATCAGTCCCCGCAAGGCGGTTTGCGCCGTGATTCAGCGTCTCAACCCATTCGGTATTTTCGCGAACCGTGACCGCAGGAACATTTTGAATGCAGGCCTCTTGTTGAACACCACCAGAATCTGTAAAAATGATTTTCGCATTTGCAATAAGATTCAGGAAATTCAGGTAACCAACGCCTTCGTGCATTAAAATACCTGGTAATGAATGTGCCCAATCCCATAATTCGAACTCGTGTAATCTTTTAAGAGTTCTCGGATGTGCCAGAAACAGAATAGGCAAATCCAGTTTTACACTCGCCCGGGAAACCCCCTCAAGTATGCCGCGCAAAAGTTGGGGAAAATCAACGTTTTCTTCCCGATGAGTGGTAAGGATTCCATAGCAATGGTGTTCGAGACCAAATTGATCAAGGATGTTTGATCTCTTACGGGCGATTTCCAGGTGTTGAAGCGAGGCATCCACTATTGGGTTGCCAACCACGTAGATCTTTCCCTGCACTGCTTCCCGAATCAGTTGCTGCTTTGCCTTTTCTCCCGTTACAAAAAGATGCTCTGAGATATGATCAATAATTCGCCTGTTATGCTCCTCTGGCATCCTCCAATCATAAGAACGCTCCCCGGCTTCTACATGCCCCACCTGGATGCGCAACTTACGGGCAGCAAGGGCTCCTGCCAAATTAGTATTAGCATCGCCACCAACCAGGATTAGGAACGGTTTCTCTTTCATTAAGACAGATTCAATACCTTCCAACATTGCAGCAGTCTGAGCACCGTGAGTTTTTTTCTCTGCCACGCCATTGAGCTTATAATCGGGATCAGGCAAGTTTAAATCCATGAAAAACTGGTAGTCCATGTTCGGAGAATAATGTTGCCCCGTATGCAGGATGAGATACGGATATTGTCGCCTACAGATTTCTTTAATAATAGGACTCATCTTGATAATACCCGGACGAGTGCCCACTATAACGCACAACTGTTCTTCCAATTTATCTCTGGTGAGAATCTTAATGGTTTGACTCATGTACGGCGCTCCTTCGAATTTCGTCTTCTAACTTAACCATAATTTTTTCGATAATATCCTTCCAATTATTCTTCAGAACACTTTTGCGGGTATTCTCCTTCAATCTATTATAAAGATCTTTATCACTATACAGCTCAATCAAAGCCATGGCCAAATCTTGAGGATCATCCGGTTCCACCAAAAGCCCATTGTATCTATGCTTGACTATTTGAGATACCCCGTAAAGATTTGATGCCACAACGGGTAACTCCATAGCCAAATAATTATAAACCTTCACTGGAAAAACACAGTCAAGATCATGGGTCTTTCTAAAGGGGTAAATACCAATATGGCATTTTTGGAGTATTGCCGGAAGATTTTCAGACTTAACTACTCCAGGGAGTTTAATATGTTCTTTTATGTTATATTCCACAGCCTTACATTTCACAAAGTTAATTTCTTCTTGAGAAGCAATCCCAATCATCATCAATTCGATTTCTGCCACTTGCTTCTTCAGGTATGCCATTGCCTTCATAAGAGTATTAATACCGAAGTGGGGAGATAGGTGTCCGACAAAAACCATTCTAAAAGGTCTTTCATCAGGCTCGTTTTCTGTTCTTTTAAATAAGCTCAAATCCACACCATTCTCCACGAGAAGCATCTTCTCCCTTCGCACATGGTATTCAGAGGCAAAAATATTTGGTAGCCCATGATCCATTTCGGAACCTACCGTGATCGCTAGATCCACCAAGGACAATATTCTAAACCGCTTTAAGAGCATTATAAATAACTTAAGTTTAATATATCTAAAAGAATGCTTATTAGAAATAAGAACTGCTTCGGGATGGTCATTAAGATTTGCCACCCAATAAGTCCTTCTGAAAAATAACTTAATAAGAAAGCCCGAAAAAATAGAAGAGGTGAGCTTTGTGTAAACCACATCATATTTCGTAGAGAACAGACTTCTCAGATAAATGGCAAGCGAAAAGATAGGCGCTAAAAACTCCGAAACAAAATAAATAGTCTCAACCGAATCTCTTATTTCACGGGCCACACGGCTATTCTTTTTTACAATCAGAGTAACATCATTCTTCTTGGACATTAACAAAAGTTGCTGATAAGTTTGCCTGCTTCTCAGACTATAATCTACACCTCCCACGCCAATCCACAGAATTCTCATAATAGCCTTTGTAATTCACTCGTTCTATATTAATCTTTATGTAGTAAGATCGTTCGTTCCATTTTTGAGTTCTTGTCCGAAGCTGAGAAAAATTTCATCACATTGAAAGTGGACTTGCTGACTGAAGCAGCCTCTTAGATAGGACTACACCTAAACTGAAGAGTAAGTCTCTAAGGTTTGATAATAAACTTCGCAAGTTCTCACAGCAATTTTATCCCAAGCATAAGTAGCCCCATAGTCGGCAATAGAAGTATAGTTCCACTCCTTACTTAAAGCTTTCTGCAAAGCAGATGCCAATGCTTTACTATTGCCTGGTTCGACCAACAATCCAAATTCTTCCGAAGAAATTACATCCGGAATTCCTCCAACACGAGTCGTTACCACCGGGCGTCCGGCTGCAAGCGCTTCGGGGATTACGGTGGGAAACCCTTCCTGTAAGGAAGGTAGCACCATCACATCAGCAGCATTCAGCCATAACGGCACACTCTCATGCGGTTGGTTGCCCACAAAGCGAACGACCGAGGAAAGCTGCTGCTTGACTACCTGCCTTTCAAGTTGGGATTTCAGAGGACCATCCCCCACCAGGACAAGATTGAAGGGTGGTACATCAGACATATCGGATAGATGGCTTAGGCTATCAATAAGAATATGCAACCCCTTTGGAGCATACAGATTTCCTATGAAAAGAAGAATGCGCTTGTTTATGGGCAACCCCAGATTTTCGCGGACACTACGTTGATCCTGTTTGATCCGGAAAGCTTCCACATCCGCACCGTTCGGGATATTAAATATTTTTGATTGGTCAGAAACGCCCAGCAGGCGGCAGAACTCGTATTGATAGCTCGCTACCACAATAATTGCATTGGCTGCAGCAAAGACCTTTTTTGTTAATATCCGGAGTGCAGGTGATTTCATTATTCTAGTTACCAACACATCCCCATGTACAGTGACGACCAATGGCTTCCCGGTCCGTCGCTTTTCCAACATGCCGGCATAGCCATCCGGAAACGGTTGATGCGCATGCATCAGGTCGAAATCAAGCGTATCAACTAACCCACGAATAGCATTGTAATAGGAATACCCACAAAAGAGGTAAAAGGGGGTGCGATGAGGAAAGGCTGCGTATTGATCGCGATACACAATGCCAAAATCCAGACTTCCCTTTTCTATTATCGTTCGAGCATATTTAAACCTTGCTGGAAATAATCGCCAAACACCCGGCCAAATTGCTACAGGGGATACGATCTGATTGGTAACATACCTTGCTGTATGACGCACTAATTCATAAACAAAAATCCCATAATTTGGGCGTAATGAACTAGGGAACATTTCTGAGAGCGTCAGAACATCCAATACAACCCCCTTTCAAAACAACTATGTTCTTGCTGGTTGAGATTGATACCTCTGTTTCTCGACCAGTGATGT
Organism: Caldifarciminota bacterium; assembly: GCA_027073945.1. Next base: position 12,012 of record JALTEL010000584.1, read on the forward strand.
ATAAACAATAGAAAGAGCTATAATTATCCATAAATATTTATGTCGTTGATAATCTAATCCCATACCAACTCCGATAATACACACGAAACTGACAAATAATGCACGACCGATGTATTTAAAACGTGGATCCCACTCTTTAGGCAAGCTCTTAATTGTCCGGAACAATCGAAACATCACGCCAGAGATCAACAAAAGAAAGGGTACCGTAGTCAACAATCCAAACTCTGTAGTCATACCTAAAATAAAATTGTGTGAAGCTAAGACACTATTCTCAAACGGCCCAGGAAAAAAGCCGGCAATAGCATACTCAGCTTGTGAGGGGCCAAGCCCAAAAAAAGGATTTTCCGTAATCACTTTAACTGAAGAAAACCAAGCACCAACACGCATTGATCCCCAATAATAGTACGGTTTGTTTCTGATTTGATTAAAGCGATTCAAGCTACGCAAGTATAAACTCGTAGATTGAAAGCCCGGAGTCAATCCAATTCCTATCAGTACAACTGCCATTAATATTATCAATAAAAATCGTTTGAAATAAGTAAGTTGGCCTTTACGTGTTGAGATCCAAAGCCAGCTTAGAATACCAAGTAGAAATGCAAAAACTCCCGTCAAGGAAAGTGTAGCAATAAATGAATAAAAATTTAAAATTACACACACAATTAGCAATATTCGAAAACGCCCCTTTTTAAACCTTAAAAAATACATTATAGAAAAAACTAAACCTATTAACGAATATAAAGCCAATCGAGGCGACGCAGTGGACAAACCTTCAAGCCGAGCGAATTGCTGGGCATACATGATGTGTCCTCTAAACAACTTTGGAGCCATGATAGCAAATATTGAATTTATTGAACATGAGGCAATAATTAGTTTCCCAATAAAATCAAGTCGTTCTATCGAAAATACTAAATTAATAAAAAGTATTACCATTATAAAAAGTTGAAAAACGGTAAATATTATCCTAAACTCACCTACTGGAAATCCATGGGCGACTGCCGATATTACATAACCAACCACCGTAGCAAACAGATAACGTTGACCGTTAAACCCTTTCAGTTGGATATGTTTAACACTAACCTCACTTAACCATATGGTAAAAATTAACAATCCCAAAATTGGCAGGACAGTTAGTTTTTTGCCTATTATACGCATAGGAGTCTCAAATGGTATTAGGAATAAAAAAAGACAAAATAAACCATAAGAGAGACTCTGTCTAGCATGAACTTTCATAATGGCAGTTTCATCCTCCCCTTGTATCAGAATATCAAGTAATCATACCGTTTAAAATGAAATATCTAACTATTAACCAACGCAAGGCGACTACCACCAGAATTGATAACTTATTCATCCGCAGAAAACTCCAGACTTTGTCTGGAGATGTAGCTGCTATCCAGGCGAGATGATATTTGATAAAAGTAAGGGGTGAGATTCAGAAAAGGGACACATGCAATATACAAGACAGAATATCATCTCGTCTGGATCCCTCGATATCGGCGGAAGGTATTTGTAAAGGGAGTAAGAAAGTATGCTAAGGAGCTGTTTTATCATATACCAGGGCTAAATCCCGATATCGAGGTAATCAAGGTTAATGTACAGGTGGATCATGTTCATATGGTAATAGTAATTCCCCCGAGATATGCAGTTGCCCGAGTAGTGCAATACATCAAGAGTCAGTCGGGCAAAGCCCTTAGAGAGAAATTTCCTTTTCTTGGCAAGGTATATTTTTCGAGAGGGGGATATGGTCACGGGGGTATTGTGTCTCAGGGATAGGGATGGAAGAAAAGGAAATTCTCTCATATGTAGAGCATCAGGAAAAGGAAGACAGGGGGCAACTGCCGCTTCCGTTCTAACATAAGAAGCCCCCGGCTCCTGCCGGGGGAGCTTCACTAGCAGGTATCTACTTGACCACCTGCCGATACAATTCTATGTACGATTGGACTTTTTGTTTAAGTGAAAATTCAGACAAAGCTTTGATACGGGATTTTATGCCCATTGCTTTACTTATATCCGGATGTTGATACAATTCAATCAAACGGTGGGCCAAGGCAGCAGGATCCTCGCTGTCCACTATATATCCATTAACAGTATCCTCTACCAACTCTGGAGCCACCCAGGGCTTACGCAGTACAACTACCGGTAGCCCACATGCTATTGCCTCAATAACAGCATTAGGCAACCCCTCTTTAGTAGAAGGAAAAGCGAAAACATCCGCCGCCTTCAGATATACTGAAACATCCCTTGTCTCTATAAAATGAATTCGCTCACTAAGGCAATTTTGAGCAATATATTGATCTATATGAGATATATATTTGCGATGTTCTAGAGATTGTAACACATCTCGGGGACCAATCATATAGAGATGTGCATCAGGGATCTGGCTAATCACATCCCGCCAAGCCTCTATCAGAAAACTTGCTCCTTTTCTTTCACATACCGCTCCTACAAACGTGACAACATAGCATTTAGTCGGTATACTCAGCTCCGCCCGAATAGATCGTTTCTCTATTGTCGAGGCAACCGGTGCAAATAAATCCAAGTCAACTCCCGAACTAATCTTAACCAAATTTATCTTCTGACTCGTCGATGATGAAGCAGTCATAATTTTAGTAGAGACACTCACAATAGCATCTGTTTGTGAAAGTACCCATATTCGGAATTTCCCATATTTTTTTCGTATGATATTACTGGGGTCATCATCTCCGAACATCGATACCCTAACTACTACGCCCTTTCTTAATACTTTAAGCACAAGGATGGGCAAGTAAATTACAATCCCACCATGAAAGAAATGCGCTACATCAAAATTATGACGAATTTTAATAATTTTCCATGTCAACCGAATGGAATATTTTATATCACCTAAGTGGGTATTACTTCGAAAAGCAACACGATGTACAACCATACCGTTAATATTCTCATAAAATGGTTTGCCTTTTATCCTAGCCGACAAAACAATGACATGTATCCCTAAACTGACCAACCACGATCCAATCCGGTACGCTTGCTCACCTGCTCCGCTATAAGCAGGCGGGAAATTTTCCGAGATAATACAAATACGAGGTTCTTTTTTGGATGACATCTAATATTGATTATTTGGATAAACTATGAGTTTAAATAGGCACTGTGTGCGAGGCCCTGTTGTCAACTATAATTTGACACATAATTTATTATTTACACTTGTTCATGTCATAGTCAGTTTAAAATTTTCAATACATAGACCTACCATCGCCAATAGCCAAATTTGCACACAGCCTCTGTCTAATAAATTTTCATTGGATGCTAACTTTTTTATAGTTTTGTCAACATCAATGATTTCATTTGCCGGTTGCAAATATTCTCTGAGATAACTTTTCTTATGTTTTTTAGGGAAAAGATCGTCCTGAAAAATAGAAATCAATGGCACTAAAAAACCATGTTGTTTTCTTTTTATAATTTCAGTTGGAATATATGGTTCGGCAATCTTCCTTAAAATGCATTTTGTGGAATTTAGTGATATTTTTCGGGTGGCATCAATATTAGAAGCTGTTTCAATTACATTATGATCAAGATATGGAACACGCACTTCCAAACTGTGAGCCATAGACATCTTATCTACTTTGAGTAACAAGTCATCTTGCATCCATGTATGAAAATGTATCAGTGGCTTGACATCAAAAATGGATTTTGCTTCAAACCGCTCTTTCCACCAATAACCTCTTGCCTTTTCTGATTGGTTAACTCGTTCTTTAAGAAAGGTCTCAAATATTGGCCTGGGAATAAACTGTTCGTTATCGTTATCACCAACCGGATCGTTCATAAAAGATTTAAGCCTTACAAGGCTATCATTTTTTGGCAAAAAAGAAAGTACAGGTAATAAGACATCCTTTTGAAAAACTTTTGGTATTCCCAACAACAACCTTCCAACCTTACCGAGCTTATAACCTTCATAACCATAATTCGTTTCATCGGATCCTTCTCCTGAAATAGCAACAGTAACATGTTCTCTTGTAAATTTGCTTAGATAATATGTAGGAAGAAGGGCAGGGTCGGCAATGGGTTCTTCACAGTGCCAGACAATTTTGGGTAAAATATCAAATACATTAGACTCAAACTCGATACCATAGTGTTCTGTACCTAAAAACTCTGCCACCTCTCTTGAAGCCCAACTTTCATCAACACCTGATTGACTATCAAACTGAATGGAAAACGTTTGAAGCTCTCTTTTAATTTCTCTGCGAATGATACCGCAGATAGCGCTGGAATCTAATCCACCACTCAAGAAAACTCCGAGGGGAACATCACTACGCAACCTATAATTTGTTGATTCAATTAGTGCATCCCGGTAATCTTTTATTGTTGGTTCTGAAAATTCTTGGATAGAATCAAAAATAGACCAATAAGCGGTCTCTTCTACTCTATGCCTATTAAGATCAAACTTTAAATATGTGCCTGGTACAATCTTTTTTATGCCATAAAAAACCGTATCTGGCGCATTGATATATCTATTCTGAAACAATTCATATAATTTAGAGGAATCAAATCTTCTTGGAACCTCTGGTACTTCCAATATTGCTTTTATCTCTGAGGCAAAAACTAATTTATTTTTTGATTTATAAAAATAAAGTGGCTTAATACCTACTCTGTCACGTGCCATAAAGAAGCAATTCTTTTTAGAATCAAAAAGAGCAAAGGCAAACATACCATTTATTCTTTCTAGGGTTTCATCAATGCCATACTCTTCATATAAATGTATGATAATTTCAGTATCTGTTCTTGATTTAAAAATATGGCCCTTGCTTTTTAAATCATCAATATACTCAAAATGATTATAGAATTCTCCGTTAAAGACAATCCAGATAGAACCGTCTTCATTACTCATCGGCTGATGCCCAAAAGAAGATAGATCTATTATACTCAATCTTCTGAACCCAAGGCCAATATCATACCCTGATAAATCCTTTCCTCTTAGCTCATCTGGATTCCTGAATTCAATTGCCTTTGCTCCTTGCCTCTTGTCCCTTGTCCTTAAAAGTACATGCCCTTCATCATCAGGACCACGATGGAATATAATGTCCGTCATCCTTTTTAACATAAAATTATTAATACTTTCGCCGCTAAAATTTATAATACCTACTATTC
>JALTEL010000585.1 GCA_027073945.1 Caldifarciminota bacterium
ATTAAAAGCAATAACCGCTGGAACGGCAAAGATAATCAAAATCGAGCCAGTTTCAGAATAAAGCAATTATGTATAAAGTCAATAAAGAAAAATGTATTGGTTGTGGGGTTTGCCTTAGCAATTGTCCGGGAGCGACTAAGTTGCAGGATGATGGGAAAGCTGAAATCATTGATCAAGAGAAACTTGAGAAATGCGGAGGCGAAAGCGTTTGTCCAATGGGAGCAATAGAGAAGGTATCGGAAGAAAACTAACCTGATAAAAATAAACTTATATTCTGGCTTTTCTAGCCAGATCTATAGCAATTATCTCTTAATCAGAAAGGGGCGAAGTTTTTGGAATCTATTAAATGGAATTCATAAAGAATGTAAAAAGAATGTAAAAGGGGGAAATGAAAGGGTTCTGGAATAGGCGAAAGTAGTTAATGTCTTATTGGCTGGGAACTTGGAATTAGTCAAGGTATTTATTTTGAATACCCACATATTGCGTCTTGGCCTTTTCAAAAAGATGAAAAAAGATTTTACCGAGGCGAAGATCGTAAAAATTGTTTCAGCTATCGGACTTTTTGATTATATTAATCGTAATCGTTTCAATAATACTTTTTGGATTATTTCCGGGTAATGGTATGCAGAATCCCAGAAATACAAATCAAAACGAATTGGAGAAGATTGGAAGAGAGGTTTTAAACTGCAGGAAATGCTCTTTATATAAAGAGAGATCTCATCCTGTTTTAGGTCAAGGGGACCCAAAGGCAAAGATAATGTTTATTGGAGAGGCCCCAGGATACTGGGAAGATCAGAAGGGACAGCCCTTTGTAGGAGCAGCAGGGAAGGTATTAGACGAGCTTCTGGATTCGGTAGGAATTAAAAGGGAAGAGGTTTATATTTCAAATATCTTAAAATGTCGTCCGCCCAATAATAGGGACCCGAAACCGGAAGAGATTACGGCTTGCGCTCCTTATCTTGAACGACAGATTAAAATTATTGGCCCGAAAATAATTTGTCCGCTTGGGAGATATTCAATGACATTTATTATGGGGATGTTCGGGCTAAAGAGCGAGATTCAGCCTATCAGCAAAATTCATGGCAGGGTTTTTGAACTTCGGAGCCTTTTTCAAGATATAAGAATTATTCCGTTGTATCATCCAGCTGTTGCCACATATAATGCCAATATGAAAGAGATTTTGAAAAAGGACTTTAAGGTTTTAGAGAATTTTAAGTGAACCAATGAACCCGTTTAAATTAGCAATTGCCAGTGGGAAGGGAGGGGTAGGCAAAAGTATGCTTACCTCTGCTTTTATAATGCTGGCCGCTAGAGACAGATTGGTGGTGGCGGTTGATTGCGATGTTGATGCACCGAATTTAGCTGTTTGGCTAGGGGGGATTCAGAAGTGGGATAAAGTTATTCCTGTGATTACGTCAGCCCGGCCGAAAATTGATTATAATAAGTGCAATGGTTGTAATCTTTGCACTGAAAATTGCCGGTTTAAGGCGATTACAATGGTTGAAGGCAAGCCGAAACTAAACCAATTTTTGTGCGAAGGTTGCGGCGTCTGCGAAATTGTTTGTCCCCAGAAAGCTATTAAGTTAAAAGCTGTTCAGAATGGGGAGATTAGGAT
>JALTEL010000586.1 GCA_027073945.1 Caldifarciminota bacterium
AATCGAGATTTTAACCTGTTCATTTATTCGGCTCCTACCATGAAAGGCCAGCATGGTGTTTATAGGGCCTCAGATTTCTGGAGTCCTGATGGAAATACCGTAGGGATGACCGCTATTGATATCGACGGTGATGGTATTGATGAAATTGCTTATTTGAAGCAGAATTAGGGCCTGCTTTCTGTTGTTAATTAAGGGCTATCAGCCTTATAAAGTTAGGTTTATGATCTCAAATACTATTTTCAACCCCTAATGATTGGGAAAATCCTTATTTTTCAAGGTTCCCTTACATCTTTGCTCCATTTGGTCAGCAATTCTTCATATTTAGAAAGAACTTTACTCCAAGTGAATAATTCTTCAAAGCGCTTGCGGCTGGAATCCCTCATTACTCCAAGTTTATCCCGGTCTGATAGAAGGATATCCAACTGTCTGGAACATTCTTCCGTTGTCTTGAAATAGCGAGCTCCGGAACCAGCTACCCAGCGGTTGAATCTGTTATCGTGGGCAAGCACTGGGGAGGCTGCTCCCATAGCTTCCACGAGTGAAGGATTGGTCCCACCAACTGTATGTCCATGAATATAGAGCCTACAGAAAAATCGAAGAGCTTTTACTGTATTTGGTTTATATATAGCTCCCAGAAAAAGTATCTCATCACTGGCGGCATTCATTACTTTGCGGTGGTAAGTTGAATTATCCGGGTCATACTTACCTAAGAGCACCAATTTTATACGGCGTTTCTTTATGGAAAAAGAGCGCACGATTTCAAGAATTGAATTTTCCGGTTCCGGCCTGGCGATTAATAAGGCGTACCCATTAGGCTCCAACCCATATGTCTTGATCAATGCTTTATCAGAGCCATTAATCCTGTCAGCTCCATATGGAATGGTTGTTATTTTTGAAGCACTAATTTTCATGGCCAGATGATCTGCAATTGCTGGATGGTCTGCAATGAGATGGTTACCTAACCAACAACCCGCCCGTTCATTCAGATAAAGCCACATTCTTTCCGAAAACGACCATTTGCCACGCTTCCACTCGATGCCATCCATATTGATGAGGTTACACAGACCTTTTAGCCTGTAAAGCACACAAAAAATGGCCGTATTGTACCCCAGGGTGAGAATCAAATCATCCGTTTGCGCGGCCAGCCGAGCTGATTTCCAGTCAAACACCACTGTACCCATCGCTCCTTTTTGGGTGATTGGGATGTTAACACGATTAACACCCTTCCACACATCCGTTCCCGCAGAGCTATTCCCATCCACTTGGCAATAGATGGTCACCCGCCACCCCCTACCCACAAGAAACAACGCTAAATGCTCAGCAAAAGTTTCGAAGCCACCGTGATTAGCGGGAACACCCCGTGTCCCGAGGATAGAAAGATTTCTAGTTCTATTTTTTTCTTGCATCACACTACAAAGTTCTGTTTGAGATTACAAAAGATTTAGCCCCAAAAAGCACTCACCCCTCAAAAACCCATGGGATATAAATGCTTGAGATTCATTGCCGTACATCACGAGATAAATTAATCGCACCCAGTTCATACTTACCTCATTTTCATCAACGCCAGACGATAGCCTTCAAGCGTTTTCTCTGCGGCTTTTTCCCATGTAAAATAAGAAAGAATATGTTCCTGTAGTGTTTGATTCGGATAGGGCGCTTCATAAGCCCGGCAAATCGCGTCACAAATAGAGTTCACATCATCCGGTTCACAATAAAAGGCAAAGTCCCCAAAATAATCACGTGTATCCCCCTTGTCCGTAATCACCAGATTGCAGCCCATAGCACCGGCCTCCAGCGAAGAAAGCCCCGTTGTTTCCATCCAGCTTGGCAACACATGCACCCTCGCTGCACGGTAATACTTCGGCAAGTTATGATGTAGGACTTCACCGAGGACATAGACATTTTTCCCTTTGACCTGCTGAATATCCTTAAAATATTTTAGGTGGTTCGGCGCCACCTTTCCAATCAATACTAGGTCCCATGGCAATTCTTCCATGGCACGCACCAAATTTAACTGATTTTTTCGCTTCTCGATGCGCGCAACACATAACACACAACCATCAAACCGTGATTTAGCAGATGATATGTTCTGACTGCAGCTATCAGTGAATAATCGGACATCCACGGCATTCGGAACGACCACATATGGTTTGACCGTTACTGATTCTCCGAAATCATCAATAACCCGCATCATTTCCGACTCTGAATTAGGCAAAAACACATCGGAAAAATTCAAAAGATTTTTTTGTAAAGCAGCATATCCCCGAGTCAACATAGTCAAAGTTCCCTTATTTATTTCCAGATTTTTCACCGCACGGGCTAAGGTTTTCAGGAATTCAACAGACGGTTCAGATAGCCTACTCGCTATCATCCCATTCAATCCCGTACGAGTTGCGCGGTCACATTCATAGTAAGATACATAAATAGTCGAAAGCGCGACTGGTTTATATTGACGCTTTGCATTGCGAGCCTGAAGCCAAGTTTCCTGAGGACGCATTAGATTGAATAAGTGCACGATATCATAACTTTTCACATCCGGTTCCAAGTCCAAACTGATATCTACCTTGCAGCCAAGATTACGCAACGCTTCGGCAGTTTTCAAAATTTGGATCGTATCCCCTCCAGCAACAGAGAACAATGTTTTTCTCGATTGAAAAAGGATTTTCATCTTGAAATTATCCTTCCTTGACGGCGACACCTGAATGTTATAGGTGATATTTGCTTCTCCCACTCCATAAATACTGGGATGAATGCAAATACCCAGATAATATAAGCGGCAAGATCAGTCAAATAGCTGCCGGTAAACTGATAAATGAATGCGAATAGATATAATATCAGTCGAAAATTGCTTGCATATACACGAGTCTTAAAAAATAAATAGAATTCCAGACCAAATCTCAGCAACAATCCCATAATGCCAAATTCTGCAAATGTGGACGCAACCACATTGGTAATCCGGATTACATTCAAACCAGGCCAATAGACATCAAAAAACTTCGCTGCCAACAGTTTTGATTGGCCAAATCCGGCACCCCACCACAGACTGGTGGATTTTGCAATCTCACTAGCGACGTTGAAAGACTGCCATATTCGAGCGTTACCGGAAGTATCAGAACCTGTTATAATATTGTGAATGCGCAGAGATATTAAGTTATCGGTTTGCAATATGACCAATCCGGCACCCGCAATAACAATAGCGGAAAACAAAACGATGGGCCTGCCAAAAAACTGCTTTGATTTTAACAGGCACACAACTCCTATTGCCATAATCAAGGCCGATATTACTCCCATGGAGAATGATAAGCCCAATGGGAAAACTACCAACAGGACTATGAAAAAACGCTTAATTCCTTTATCAAATACATAACAGTTGAAAGCAAACACAGCAAACGGGACAATAATTCTTGAATAGGCTGAAGGCTCATAACACAGCAATTTCAGGCGAGGAATCACGCCAGAACCAGCTGTAATATGAATACGTTGCCACGTTAGATACTGATATGATGTGCCGAGCAGCAACAATGAGCCGCAAGCCAGGAAAAAATTGTAAACGATAATTTTTTCAAAAATTTTCTTTGGATTACATATATGTTTCAATGCTACACTTGCCGCATATATGGTAATATAAATAAGCATGAACAGGATAAATGAACGGAAATAGAAATACAGGTTCAGGTTTTTCACATTGCAAAATTGCGCCACAACGAAAGGAATGGATATAGCTAAATATTTCAACAATACATTGTGCTCTCTTTTTGTCAACAACCAGACATAGAAAATCGGCGCAAACAATGTAGTATATAACAAGCCTTGAGGAAGAGCAAAATTGTTAAGGAAAAAATATATAAGAATGAAAGGGGAAATCTTATATATAACAAACAACTTTCGTTTGTTCCAACGATGAATGGCTGCCGATGTCATACACATGTACCGATCAAAGCCGCAAGCCGATTTACCTGCGACTGGCGACTGTAAGGTGCCATTTGTTTTTGGATTCGAAGAAAGTGTTTTTTTGTTTTTTGATAGTCTAACACCATTGTTTCAAGACTGTTAAAAATTGCATTAGTGTCGGTGAAGTCAGAAATGAATCCAACTCCAATCTGTTTTAAAAATTCCGTAGTTGCACCCCCAGCATCATCCGCAGTCAAAACGGGTATACCACTAGCCAGATATTCATATAGCTTTCCCGGTATTGCAGTGCTCCCCCCTTCAGTGTTTCGTTGCAACAAAAGTAGAATTTCTGAATTGACCATAAATTCAATAGCACGTTCTTGCGAAACAGGGCCGAAGAAACGAACAATACCATCCAAGTTTAAACTTTTCGTTAAATTCTGATGACAGGGTGCGGCATAGCCGATGAAACTTATTTCCAAGGCTACATCAGGATGCAAGTGGCAAAAACGCTTAGCTGCTCTAAGAAAGTATTCTGGCGTACGGTGTCGGGTCAGGCTACCAATGTAACGAACTTTAAATTTTTCAGGTTGACCTTTCATTGTCCTTGAGAAGTTAACTTGTATCGGCTTCGCATCAAATCCATTCTCAATTATAGCGATTTTATCCGCCGCCAAATCAAATGAAGCTGATTGGATACGCCGGGCAGCAGCATTTGTAACAACCAATTTATCCGCCGCTCTTATTGTATATCTTTCGAACCAGCGGAAAATTGTATTTCTAACTCGCCCGGAAGCGTAAAATGCATTATTACTCCATAAGTCTCGATAATCAAGCAACAACGGAATATTGAACCGCCGCGCCAAAGACGCTCCTACTAAATGAGCCGAGAAGGGAGGTGCACTGGCGATAATGGCATCAATTTTATGCGTTTCAATAACTTTTTCACCTAAACGTATCGCCTTAGGCACCCAAAATATTTGCTCATCTGGCACCATCATTATCTTCACCAAAGACTTCAGCCTATGACTCAGGGACACATGGGAAGCATCCCTATTCGAAACCGATGGTGTCGTCGTTTTCGCTTTACGAATTAAATCTCCAAACAAAACGCCAGCTCGATAGATCTCAATATTTTGCTCATAGTCAGCCAAGAGGTTCTCATCCAAATAATAACTTTCATAAAAATGAGGCTCTGCGGTTAGTATTATTGGAGTAATCCCTGTAGCAGGAAGGTACTTGACGAAGCTATGCATGCGCGCAATTGCTCCACCCCCAAATGGAGGAAAATAATATGCGACAATAAGAACTTTTATAGTCATATATCAATTCCCAACAGCATTTCGATGTATTTCCATTGTTTCCATAAAGAGACACAACAAAGACGAAACATGGAATAAAAGTTAACTGTATGTCAAGATTTTAACTTTTTCAATTGAATCAACTGATCTAAATCTGCTCAGCAAGAATATTTAGAAGGAGCTCTCTATTTATCCACAAACACCAATCGGAATACACCCGTAAAATCATTATGCTTCATTCTTAACGAATTCTTGTAATTACGTGGCATTTGCATCTCTAAACAAATTAAGTGATTCTTGAACAGGAATTCCCTCTAACTTATAAAGCATATCTAAACCGAAAGGTTTAATAACTTCTATCATCTCCAACTTATCTTTATCCGAAAGAAGATCATAACCTGATATCATCTTTGTAGCCTTTCTCGGAGCAATGGCCTGAAAATGTTTTATCTCTTGCTTTATTCTTGTCTCAGCAACTGGAATGTCCATAAAATCTATCAATTTTTTTATTTGTTCATGTGGTTGGGAT
>JALTEL010000587.1 GCA_027073945.1 Caldifarciminota bacterium
GTGCTCTCCCTTATCCTGTCCTGTATCTCTACCGCTTTTTTTATGGATGCATAGTCCTTTGCCCGATGAAGAATCAGTTCTCTCACCTTTATCATCTCGATTCCTGTTTCCATGGTCTTACCATCCACATCTTACTATTTAAAGCTTGCTTTCTATTTCAGCCCTGTCTTCCTTCCAGCGGCATCTCTCATGTACTTCCCGAACTCGGGCATATCGATTATCTCCTTTTCTGTGAAAACAGGCCCGTCCCTGCACACCAGATAGGGGCCGATTGTACATGAGCCGCATATTCCTATGCCGCACTTCATGAGGCGCTCACATGGTAAACTATGTCGTGCTGAAGGTGGAGGAGTTCAATCCGGCGATATCGGATTACTCTGTCGGTATAAATCATACAAGTAAGGTGCATTACCACTGGGAAATGGAAGAGCCGAAAATAACTCCGATATCCTGCGAGAAATAAGGATGCTCCTCTGAAGTTATTCTGTTTATAGTCGGCAAGATAGCTTTTCAAATCACTGATATTCCTAAATGATAGTTGGTAATCCGTTCAACTCAAGAAGCGAAGATTCAAAAAGTCGAGTCAAAGGTGAATGATAAGGGAAAAAAGGAAAGTGAAAAGGGATTGTGATTTGAGAAGGAGATAATCAGTACTCATCTTCTATGTCCTTCTCTTCGAAGTATTCGTCCTCTTCTTCTATGGGGTCTTTCTTTTTCTTCTTTTTTGTCGGGGGGCCGTACATTAGACCACCTCCACAACGCAGAGTTCATATGGGTATATATAAGTTTTGTTTTATGGTATAAAGAATATTTGCTATTTTTTATTTGTTATATCTAAAAAGCTGGAAAGTATGCTTTAATTGGGTTTGGATGCTTAGATGCTTAGCCTGATATATTCCAGCTTTTCTGTGACCAAATCTCATTCTATAGTAAGCTATCCATATATTCTCTTCTAAGCCTATTCTCCACAGCTTTCAAAATGCTCTCTAACATTTGAGGATATGAAATCCCTGCAATACCTGCCATTTTTGCAAGATGGCCATCCCAACACCATCCTGGGTTCGGATTCACTTCGAGAAGCTTGGGATTTCCCTTCAAATCCAGTCTCCAGTCGAATCTGCAATAATCTCTACATCCCAATCTTTCAAACAGTTGGAGAGAAAAATCGATAATCTCTTTCTGCGTTTTTTCAGGCAGATTGGCCGGAATGGAATTCAGGTTTTTCCAATAAGGGGAGTCGGGAAACCATTTCGCCTCATATCCGCAAATCCTAGGAAGCTCTGGCGGTAGTGAAGAATAATCTTCTTCTATCAGTGGCAGGACGGTATAATCCTCTGGAGGATTTCCTATGATTCCTAGGCTTAGGTCGCTCCCTGTCAGAAACTCTTCCACGATAAGTGTCTGAGTGTCTCCTAGTATCGCACGAATATCTGATATTGCCTGTACAAGCTCTTCAATGTTATATGCAACGCTTTTCTGGGTTATTCCGATGCTCGAATCACCAAAATTGGGTTTTACGATGACAGGGAAGTTAATTGAAAGGTCGAACACAGAATCTCCCGGTTTGATTATAAAAGCCTCTGGAACTGGAATGCCCATCTCTCCGGC
>JALTEL010000588.1 GCA_027073945.1 Caldifarciminota bacterium
TAAAAGGTCCCATTGATGGAAATGTTCCATAAGTAAAGGTGAGATATTTTCCATCTTTCCAAAAATTCTTCTCCATAATGGGGCATTTGAAGAGGGGTAAAATCTTCCTCAGACTTGCATCCTTCATGTAAAACTTTACCGTGTATTTATCGATCTTCTCCACTTTGATCAAAGAGTAAGATTTCACATTCCAAAAGTTGTTTTTCAATGCCGTCTGATAAGTAAAAACAACATCATCAGAGGTAAAATCGCTTCCATCTGACCACTTTAATCCCTTCAACAAATGCAGTGTTATGGTGTAATTATTTCCTTCCCATAGAACTTTCCACATGTCTTTTACAAGATATGGAACAACTTCGGTGGTTTTGTAAATGGTTCGGTATAATGAAGCATTAAGAGAATTCTGAATAAAATTATCGTTCGCATTTTTTGTTTTCCAGGGGTTCAAAGTGCTTATATTTCCGATTAACGCATAGGTTATCGCTTTTCTATAAACAAATTGCCAAAGTGGACCATTCACAACATGTCCTTTGTTATCATGCGCAACTATTCTCCAGGAATAAGCTTTCCCTAGCTCTAATCCTTTAACCACATAGCTTTGCTTTGTTAATCCAGTTGCCATTAAGGTTAAAGACTCTCCATTAGGTGCAAAATAGAGAGAATAAGTTACCTCCAAACTCTCAGGCACGTTTACTTTCCATTGAAGTGTGACGCTTGATGAGGATATCGTTTCTCCATTTGCAGGAGAAGGTTGAACACTTTTTATGATCTCTGTGATACTCTTTGGCGCATTTGAACAGCTCGAAAGAAGTAATGCAACCAGCACTAAGCTTGCAATTAAAAACAGTATATTTCCTTTCTTCATGGAAATCCCCCCTTTTGAAAGATAAGGTGGGAGTTTAGTAGAACAATTGTGTAGGATTATGAAGTGGAAAATACGCGTCAATTTTCATTTTGAAGTGAACAAATGCAAAACAATAAATTAAAAAAGAATTACCCCCCCGATTTATTCGATTTTAGCACCATGAATGTAAAAAGTCAAAACAAATTTTACAAAATGAAACGACAATCTGGTGTGATGAAAGAAAAAATAATTTGCAAAGATCACGCCTACTTTTTTGTTTTTCTGTTGAAA
The DNA here is from genome assembly GCA_027073945.1 of Caldifarciminota bacterium. The sequence goes on from JALTEL010000588.1 coordinate 1,136, forward strand.
TGTCATCACTTATGATTTCGTGTAGATTTTTATTTTGACTCATCCACTCGATTTCATGTAGATTTTTTATGAGTCAATTCGACCACTTGACATGGTTGAAAAAATAGTTTATAATCCAGCGGATTCTGGAGGGCAAAAATGGAGAAGAGTATAAAACGCTTACAATATAAACATTCACCCATCGAACCGTGCAAACGGGACAAGGGTGAATTTTTTTTACCCCATAGATATTCTCTCCAATTTTTAATTCTCGTGTTTTAAAGGGACGCATCAGCGTCCCTTTTATTTTGTCATGATGGAGGTGTTTTGATGAGGAAACTCGTAGAAAAGCGTGAATTTGAGCTGATGATAAGCAGAATGTTTCACGAATTAGTGGAAAGATTGGGAGATACCCCCCCCGTTTTAGTTGGAATAAGGACAAAAGGGGTATATCTTGCTCAAAGGTTTTCCAATCTCTTTAAACAGGAGAAAAT
>JALTEL010000589.1 GCA_027073945.1 Caldifarciminota bacterium
TATAGGAGCTTTGTGTTTGTCATATGGCTTCTTAGATATAGAGGAAAGAAAGTGGGGAAAAAGTTTGCTATATAAACATCACTTTTAGGCAATTTAAAGGCATAAAATATAAGTGCCCTTATCATGTCCAAAAGGCTTTCACCGTTCATAGGCAATTTATATACCTGAACTTTTTCATCAATAGGGTAATTAGGCTTTATCCTGCCCTTTGGGACAACAAGAATCACCGTATATTCCTTTCCAGAAAGATAATTTGCTATGCTGATTATATCTCGCACACCACCGTGGCGTTCAAGAGATAAAAGGGGTATAACGATCTTCAAGATTTAAATTTTGCTGCATTAACGGAATGACTACCTGCTTGCTTCATATTGCATTATTTTTTCGACTCTGCGCTCATGCCTCCCCGCTTCAAACTCGGATTTCAAAAAACGCTCAATTGATGCAACAGCAACCTCACCTTTGATAAAACCACCGGGAAAACAGAGAATATTAGCATTATTGTGCCTCTTTGACATTTCTGCAAAAATCGGTTCAATTATGTAAGCGGCTCTTATTCCTGCAACCTTATTGGCTGTGATGGTCATCCCCTCCCCTGTAAAACATATGAGAATCCCGAAATCATATTCACCACTGGCCACTGCTTCTGCAAGAGGAATGGCTATATCGGGATAGTCTACGGAATTCTCTGACATAGTCCCAAAGTCTTTATAATTTATACCCTTAGCCTTTAAAAATTTCTTTATGTAATCTTTCAGTTCTATACCTCTATGGTCGGCACCTATGGCTATTTTCAATGTTTTTCCTCCTTAATTTATATAAGTAAACCAATTGTGATAACGCTCATCCCCGTTGTTTATTATTCTAAAAAACTCCTCTTGTATTTTTGTCGTTACAGGACCTGCCTCTCCCTGTCCAACCTGTATTCTGTCCACAGAGCGAATAGGGGTTATTTCAGCAGAGGTCCCTGTGAAAAACATCTCATCTGCAATGTAGAGAAACTCGCGGGGAAGTTCGGTCTCTTTTACTGTATATCCCAGTTCTCTGGCTATGTGAATAACACTGTCTCTTGTAATCCCAGATAGAATACCGCATGATATGGAAGGTGTATATAGAGTGTTATCTTTTACGAGGAAAATATTTTCCCCGGGTCCCTCTGCAAGCATACCCCTGTCATTTAAACCGATTGCTTCAGTGTATCCGTTTTCAATTGCTTCAAGTTTTAGAAGCTGTGCATTGGAATAGTTGCCTATGGATTTTGCCATTGCAGGGAAAGTGTCTCCCACCATCCTTCTCCATGATGAAACCATAACATCTATGCCTCTGTGTATGGCCTCTTTGCTGAAATAATCACCCCTTTCCCAGGCAGCAATTGCAATTTCCACAGGACAGGCAACGGGGTTAATGGTGACCTCGCATAGCCCCCTGTAAATGAGAGGCCTTATGTAACAGGATGACAAGCCATTTTTTTTAACAAGTTCCACTATTGCATTTTTTATCTCCTGCTTTGTATAAATAGGCTGCATTCTGTATATTTTGGCTGAATTAAACAGTCTGTCCAGATGTTCGTTTAGTCTGAATACGGCAATTCCTTTAACGGTTTTATA
>JALTEL010000590.1 GCA_027073945.1 Caldifarciminota bacterium
AAAGCTAAATTCATTAGGCTTATAGTGTACGCTTTATCCGACTTTCAGGGTAAGAGCGAGAGCATATTGGGGAAAAGCACCCTGTTATCGGTTACCAAAAATGATGCCCCAACTTATTGAGAAGTTACGATTCCGGCTAACAACATGCCGGAATGACGATTAATAATACAGAAATATAATCTATAATTCCAAGAAGTTACACCAACTTAGAAAATTGAGTCATGATAAAAAAAGTCAAGGTTAAACAACTGAAGTCTGGAATGTTTGTTCACGATTTTAATTGTGGCTGGATGGAGCATCCTTTCTTCTTTAACAGTCTATTGATCAAGGATGATAGAACTATTTCGAAGATGCTCAGATATGGCATTAGTGAGGTTTATATAGATACGGCCAGGGGATTTGATGTAGTTGATGCTCCAAATGAAAAAGAGGTAAAAGGTAAAATTCAAGCTAAACTCAAGAAGATAGCTAAAACTGAACCAAAATATATTAAACGTGCATCTATCCAAGAAGAACTTTTAAAAGCGAAGCTGATAAAAGATGAAGCAAAATCACTAATTCAGAAAATAATGTATGATGTAAAAATGGGTAGGCAGATTAAAATGGAAGGTATCAAGCCTATATTAGAGAAGATGATCGCTTCCCTTTCCCGTAATAAAGATGCCCTCCCCTCTCTTTTTAGGTTTAGACAAAAGGATGAATATACATATATGCATTCAATTAGTGTAGCCGCATTGATGATAGCATTTTGTAAATTCCTGGATTTAGACAATGAAGAAACATATAAAGTCGCACTCGGAGCCTTATTGCATGATATTGGCAAAATGAAAGTACCTCTCGAAATTCTAAACAAAGTAGGTACATTATCAGGAGAAGAATTTAGGAAAATGAAGGAGCATGTAATGTATGGTCGTAACATACTTAGCCATATACATGGTATTGATCCAATATCATTACTTATTGTCTCTGAACATCATGAACGATATAATGGCACTGGTTATCCATATGCGTTGAAGGGAGAAAATATTAGTAAATTTGGGCAAATGGCTGCCATTGTAGATGTGTATGATGCCATTACATCGCATAGATGCTATCGAAAAGCAATAGAACCTGCGGAAGGAATAAAAAAGATCTATGAGTGGAGTAACCTTTATTTTAAGGAAGAATTAGTACACAGTTTCATTAAGTGCGTGGGGATTTATCCGGTAGGTTCGTTGGTACGTTTGGAAAGCGGGTTAATAGGTATAGTTATGGAATCACCGACTGAAAATCTTTTATATCCTCTTGTGCGTGTGATTTACGATATTAAAAAAAAGCGGTTTATATCAGCTAGAGACATAGATCTTTCCAAGCAGTTAGGTAAAGAAGGAGAAGATAGGATTGTAGATCATGAATCATATCAGAAATGGAACATAGAACCATACAGCCATTTGATTTTAAAAAATTGATTCACGGTAAAAATGTAACTCCTCAATAAGTGTAACCGATCACAGGGTGCCTCTTCTGGAAACGATTTGCGTTAGCCTTTTAGCTTTCTTGGCCTTTGCAGCATGGGAACCCCTGGCTCCGGAAAGATCCTATCCGCCATGTTTTTTGATTTTTTCGT
>JALTEL010000591.1 GCA_027073945.1 Caldifarciminota bacterium
AAACTTCAGAAATTAAACCTGAGATTAAAGAATTTACTAATATTTTATGTATTCCAAAGGAATACACATAAATGCAAAGACGGCAGGTTTTTATAAATGCGATTATGTCTGTAATGCAGATTGTGATAATTAGCGGTGTGCTGTTAGTACTTTATAGATTTCTATTAAACACTATAGGTGTAAGACAGTTAGGAATTTGGTCGCTTACTCTGGCAACTACGTCAGTAACTCAGATTGCGAATCTTGGACTTACAGGGAGTGTGGTAAAATTTGTTGCAAAATACGTTGCTCGTGGAGAAAAGGAAAATGTTTCCGGGGTTATCCAGACTGCGGCTATTTCTATTGCATTTCTTGTAGCCCTTGTCCTGTCCATAGGTTATCCAATAATTAAAAAGGTCTTGGCATTGGTAGTTCCATCCGAGTCTTTGCCGTTGGCAGTAGAGATTCTACCCTATGCATTTTTGGCTTTGTGGTTTGTGGTGGTGACAAGTGTCTTCCAGGCTGGTTTAGATGGACGCCAGCGTATAGATGTTCGAAGCGGTCTTCTGATGATAAGTTCAGTTTTGAATCTGGTTATGTGTTTTATCTTAGTCCCGGCTTATGGTTTGCTTGGGGTGGCTTATGCCAGGGTGCTGCAAGTATCAACAATATTCCTGATCAGTTGGATCTTATTAAAAAGATATGTTTCCCTTCCGGTCATACCGTATAGGTGGGATAAACGATTGTTTAGGGAAATAGTAGGCTATGGCATAAGTTTCCAAACAATTTCAGTGACCATGATGTTCTATGATCCGATAACTAAGGCACTGCTTAGCAAGTTTGGCGATCTGTCCATGGTGGGCTATTATGAGATGGCGAGCAGAATGGTTCAGCAGTTTCGCGCGCTTATCGTCTCGGCTAACCAGGTTCTTGTCCCTGCTATTGCGGATTTAAAGGAAAGAACCCCTGAAAAAATAGACTTAGTTTATTTGAAATCCTATCAACTATTATTTTATCTTATTGTGCCTTTATTTTCGTTAATTACTATATCATTACCTTTAATATCAAAAATATGGATTGGCCATTATGAGAGTGCCTTTATAATTTTTGGGATGTTATTAACAATTGGTTGGTTTTTAAATACATTAAATGCACCCGCTTACTTTGCCTACCTTGGTATTGGAGAACTTCGCTGGAATGTTATAAGCCACATTGCTATAGGTGTATTAAATGCTTGTTTGGGATTTCTGCTGGGTGTATTCTTTGACGGTATCGGAGTAATTATTGCATGGGTATTTTCTTTAGCTTTAGGCAGTAGTATAATTTGTCTATCCTACCATATAAAGCATAAAATTGCTTTAATTGAATTGCTACCAAAATCAAGTAGGATGATGATTGTGACGTGTTTGATTGGCATATTATTCAGCATCACAGCTCAGCATAAACTTGATCACGTTCTTAATCCAATGCTGTTAAACAGTGCGGTTTTTTTCACGTTTTCAATAATTATTTTTCTTCCACTCTGGCTTCACCCGATGCGAAAGCGCTTAATGGGATGGATCACAAATGAATTATTAAACAAGCGAGATAGAAGCACAATAAGCAAATGAAAAAGTTTATTTCTCAAGAAGTCAAAGAATTTGCCTCAAAGCCACATTTTGATGAGAAGGTCATTCTGAATAAAGATCCATCCTGGCCAAAAATTTCTATAGTAACACCGTCATATAACCAGGCTGAGTTTTTGGAGAGAACTATTCTGAGTGTTTTAAACCAGAATTATCCTAATCTTGAGTATATAATTATTGACGGGGGCTCCACGGATGGAAGCGTAGAGATAATAAAAAAATATGAAAAATATCTTACTTATTGGGTAAGTGAAAAAGACAGAGGGCAGACCGAAGCACTTAATAAAGGATTCGCAAGGGCTACTGGAGATCTACGTGCCTGGCTGAATGCTGATGAGGAGTATCTTCCCGGTGCGCTTCGCTGCGTCGCTGAAAAGTATGAGGAAGCGAATGAACCGCTCACACTGATCTACGGAGATCGTTATGTAGTGGATGTCATGAATCCGTCCGTAAGTTGTCTACAAACGATTCCTAAGCTTAATCCTTTTCATTACATGCTTTACACGGGGGGGACTCTCTTTTCTGATGCCACTTTCTGGACTACGAAAATTCATGAGACTCTCAGATGCATCAATGAGGAATACATGCGGTGTGCAATGGATGTAGAATGGTTACTTCGAGTTGTCGGGGTGGCGCGTCGATTTGTCCATGTAGGAAGACCTCTAAGCATCTTCAAAGAACATTCCGGGAGAATGACACATAAAGCTATTATGCAGGGTATAAGGCTCAACGAATCTATACGCAGACAATTCTGCAAAGAGCACGGAATTGGAGTTGGCAAGCTTGCCATAGGCTGGTTATGGTTTGGCCTTCGCCTTAGAGTCATGAAGTATGGTTGGAAAGGGCTTACGAAGCCGCCTAATTGGAAAACAATGAAGGAATTATTCTGGGGATACCAAAAACAGAAATACAAGGCACTTTAGATGATGGAGAATGCCCTTTTATATTTATTGGCTATCATAGCCATCTTAGGGTTTATAGTATCAGTTCTTTTGCATCCGGAACTTGCTATTTTTGCCCTATTTTTGGGGATTCCGTTTACTGCAAAGCTTCAAGACGTGACTCAAGGTACGATCTTGCAATGGAACATACTGAGAGAGGTTTTGTTGTTTTTACCGTTAATTATAGTTATCTGGCAGGATCGTGGACGTAAACTCTCTGCATTGCCTGGTCGAGTCGCCATCATTATATTGTTATGCTTTTCTATAGTTCAGGCAATCCGTGCTCCAACAATTGTTTCGGGTATTTATGCAGCGAGAGAGCAATTGCACTTTATCGCTTTATACATATTCGGCTATCTTTGGAGAGTAGATGCTGTGTATCTCCAGCGATTAATTTACATAAGTACTCTATCTCTTTTAGGTGTTGTAGCAGGTATTATTTATTCTAACCTGCTTAGTGCATCGGTTTATAAAAATCCCGGATATATAAAGTGGGCAACTGCCGTGTATGGCAAAGAACATATCATAGGCATAGGTTATCCTTCCTGCGCAGTCATTTTAGTTGTACTTGGTGGGCTAAGTGGAGCGCTCTTTTTATGGGGGAATGGTAAGATTAGAAGACTTGGTTTAATACTTTTTGGAGGATGCTTATTAGGTTCGGTTCTTACAGTTAATCGAGGAGGCATGTTAGGTTTTATGGTGAGTTTTATTTCCACTATGCTTATAAGTTGGCGCTTATTTAAGCGATCAAAAGTTTTTACCTCGAGGGTGGCTCTGGCTTCGTTAGCTGTAATCATCATTTTGATTGCGGCCTCATTTAAAATGCCTGGTTACTATGGATGGGCATTAACCATCTTTGATGCATGGAAAACGGCACGGGTGGCAGGCCCAGAAGTAGTTAAGAACGCCAGCCTTCAACAAATTCTATTCGGTGACGGAATTAGTGTTTGGGGAGGAAGGGGTTATGAAAAATACTCGCAAGGCGCTTTCCAAAGTAAGTGGGTCGATAATGTGTATGTTGAGTTGCTTATGAGTGGCGGGATTCTTCTTCCTTTTCTTCATCTCTGCGTCATACTTACAATTTGTAAGCGATTGCTTCAAAGATCTGTAATCTCACGTTCCAACGGTAATATTGGTTACTTAGAAGGGGGATTGGCTTCTGGTGTCCTAGGTTCATGGTGTGGCGTTTTGTTTACAGCATGGGGAGGACCAGGATGGTATGATTATCCTGGTGCGATGTTCATTTGGTTGTTTTCGGGTATCGCCCTTAGGCGTTTGGAAAAAGCTTTGGCCCTCAAGTCTATCTGATTAAGCAGACTGTTTAAGCTAATTTAGATTTTCTTGCTTTCTCCCATGGATTTTCTGGAGAAAGGAGTTCACTTAGCAAATTTTTCTTGGAGCAAGAAATTTTTCCTAAATAGGTTAGAGCGAATAAAGTTCATGCACAAGTTGGTATATAGACATATCTCAAAGTTGAAGCGAATCCTTCTACAAGAACCGATCATTTACTCTATTAATGCACGGTGGAAAGGATGGTATCAGTTCCGACGCTTTCAGCAAGAACAAATTTTTTATGAACAGCATGCAAGAAGACAGGGTTTTCTATCTTGTTTGAGGAGTGGTAAATGGGTTCAAGAGCGACTACATGAACGTATAACAACCCGGAAAATCTACACAACTCCCAAAGCAAAAGGCACCTTGCATATTTTTTGGGTTTATTCAGTGACCAATTGGGAAATTATTCTTTCACTTGTGTTAAGATCTTTTGGCAAGGTTACAGAATTTGAGTGGCGAAGTCGTGGCTTCGATGATCGTTCACCTGACTGGGTAGTCCATAGGGATCGTATGAATGAAGCCATACTTGCTGCTTTCTATGAAGCGCATACTGAACAGCCTGTAGATGCGGTGGTTGGGTATCTTTCTGGATATAATACTGACCCTCGAGTGCTTAAAAAAATGCGAGAGGCTGGCGCAGTTATCTTCAATTTTTGCTGGGACGACAAATTAGGGTTTAGGGGGAAGAAAATGGGTGGACGCTGGACTGGTCCAGCGGCCCTAGCATCAGTAGTTGATTTAAACCTAACCAATGCACCGGATTCCTGCATTAAATATGCAGCAGAAGGAGGTTTGGCTATGTTCTGGCCAGAGGCGGCACACCCCGATATTCATAAACCTTACGATGTTCCATTTGAATTTAATGTTTCCTTTGTTGGGGGAAAATATGGTTGGCGACCAAAGTTCATTAAAAGGTTACAGCGGCGTGGCATAAACGTGGAATGTTTTGGTAATGGCTGGGAAAATGGTCCATTGTCTAATGAAGAGATGGTTAAAATTTATTCCCTCAGCCGGATAAATCTCGGCTTTGCCGGGGTTGGTCACTCAAAAAAACTAATGTGCCTTAAAGGACGTGATTTCGAAGTGCCGATGAGCGGAGGGCTTTATCTTACGCAGGATAACCCGGAGCTATCCCTAGTTTATGATGTGGGTAAAGAAATTATGACTTATAAGGATGAAGAAGATTGCGCAAAAAAAATAAAATGGCTTTTGGCAAATCCTGATGAAGCAGATAAGATTCGGAAGGCAGGGAGAACGAGGGCTATGAGGGACCATACATGGGAAAAGAGATTCCAGGAAATTTTTTCGATGGCTGGGCTGTTGAAGGTTTCAGGGTCGGAGGGCACTGAATGAGTTTAAATTCTAAACTGAAAGCCGGCTCTTATCTTGTTAAAACCTATATATCTGCTATGCCACGTATAGTCTATCGTTCCACGTTTTCCTTACTACTTGACCCAAAAGGTGCCCAGCGATTTATCCACGAGGTGCTGAACGCTCAGGATCTGGAATTTGATGATCCCATATTGGGCAGCGCTGACATTACCGATCTATTGAAGGCCTCCATTTTGGGAGATGTACAGATCGTGGGCCCTTATTACAGCCAGCGTAGCAGTGACACCCGACTGTTGTTGGAGCTGGCGAGCCTGGCCTACATAATGCGTGCCTTAAAACCACAGCTTGTCTTTGAATTTGGCACATTTGTAGGGAGAACTACGCGACTGTTGGCTGCTAATACTTAAATGTTGCGCGAAATTTTTCAAATTCTTCTGAAAGCCCGATACAGCAAGGGTTTCCGGGTAGCTGTATACGTAAGAAC
>JALTEL010000592.1 GCA_027073945.1 Caldifarciminota bacterium
TTTGAGATAATGTAATCGATATGTTCAATCCCCAATTTTGCAAGATTGGAAAAGAGCTCGTCTGTTTTTTCAGGATCTACGGTATCTATAAGTGCGGTTTTTCACTACCCTTTACAATGTATGCATTATAGGTAGTACCATCCGGCAGTGGGATGAGCTCGTCAAAAAGCCTTCTATCCCAATCGATAGCACCTACAGAAAACACATTATCGTTAATTTTTCTTACACTCATGATTCCACCTCTTCAAAATCACTCTTCGCTGCTCCGCACACGGGGCAAACCCAATCATCGGGTATGTCTTCGAATGCAGTTCCGGGTTTTATACCACCATCAGGGTCACCTTTATCAGGTTCATATACATATCCGCATATTTTGCACCTGTACTTTTTCATCTTACCCACCTCCTTTTTTGCGGGTTCTTCCTTTATATAATGCGGTGCTGTTTTTGGAACACTGCCTTTCTTAATTTTATGATAATAAGCATATGTCATGGGCTCTCCATGCCCTATGACATCGGCATCTATAACTTCCCCGATAAACAGAGTGTGTGTGCCAACGTCAAATGTACTAACAACCTTTGCCTCAATGTAGCAGACGGCATAGTCCGTAACTACGGGGACTCCGCTCTTTCCAGTATTGTAATTTATGTTCTCAAATTTGTTTACATCCCTGCCGGATTTGAATCCGAAATTCCCTATGAATTTCATTGTCGCATCCTGGGAAAGAACGGACAGTGAGAAATAACCGCTCTTTTGTATGAATTCATGCGTTAAGTTCTGTTTATTAACACTGACGAGTATTCTTGCAGGCTCGGATGTTACCTGTATAGCGGAATTGGCTATCTGTGCATTTATTTTATCGCCGCTTTTGGATGCGAGTACATAAATTCCATAACTTATATTGTGCAGTGCCTTTAAATTCATAATACCTCCGCTTAATTGTTTTATAATAATTATATTTTTTCATAACTTTTAAATTATACTGCTTTTCATATGGACAATCAATGTTATTTAGCTAAAATATTTTGCACATGTCACAAAGTTTCTGCAGCTCTATGCAATTATCTTGCCGTATTCGAAAAGATTACCTGCTTTGAAAATGTCAATTTGAACTTTTGAGGGCTTTAAACAGGCAAGGATTTTCCCCGAAGCGCTCTTTATTTTACCTTCTTCAAATAAAAGTGTAACATCCTCTCCGTGTTTTATGCATGCGTTTTTGAGATAGGATTCTACATCGGGACACTGCACAATGGGAAGAGCAGAATTTATTGCGTTTCTTTTGTATATTGCACCGAAAGAAGGAGCAATTATAGCTCCTATGCCAAGAGCCTTGAACCCTTCCACTGCCTGCTGTCTTGATGAACCTGCGCCGAAATTGTGACCTGCTATGATAATATCATTTTTAAGCGCAATTTTTGCATAGTTCTCATAGCCTTCAAGATTATCGAATATGTACCTGGCCATTTCCGCAGGATCTATGATGTAGAGATACCTGTTATGGAATATCTGGTCGGTATCAATATCTCTTATCAAATGTCCATCTTTGCCTGTCAATGCAAACAATCTTCCTTTAATTTCCATCATAAAACCTCCGCAGGGTTGGTA
>JALTEL010000593.1 GCA_027073945.1 Caldifarciminota bacterium
GTGACTGGGGGCAAGGGCAAAAGTCCACTGAATACAGCACCAGAGGCGATATGGCAGACTCCTGATGGGAAAAAGGCAGACGAATCCAGGATTCATCGTCTCTTATCCAGCCTGTCCGGCCTGAGATGCGAGAATTTCATTGAAGGCCGCAACAAAAAGGCATTTACGAATGCCATATATACTATTCGGCTTAAAGGGATTAAGGAATACAGCCTGTCCATATTTGCAAAGAAGAAGGGTTCTCAGGGTTATCCGGCAATATCTTCGGAGAGCGCATATCCATTTATTATCTCTGCATGGCGTGCAGAAAGGATAATGAAGTAGGTTGGGTTATTGTTGATTCATCCCAAACTATAGGGTTGTAACGTAAGCGTTCACACCCCCTTCTGTTGCAACCGTCTACGTCCCCGGTCAGCGGTAGCCTTTTGAAGGGTTTCAGTGCGGATTAACAGGCAGAGTGCCTGATCTTGTGCATCAAGCGATGCTCCTGAAACCCTTCAAAAGGCTGCTGCTGACCGGGGGGATGTGAACAGTTACGTTGTAACCGTTCACGTCGGGGGGAATATGAACGCTTACATAGGGCTTCTATAGCAGATTGAGTTTGAATAGTTTTAACCCATATCATGAGCAATCTCTATCCGCCCATTCCCTTCGGTCATTAGATTACGCAGATTTTCGCAGATTAGAAGTACTAACGTCCCTCCGTGCTCTTCTTTCCTTTCTTTCGTACCTTACATCGCAAAGATATTTACCGTTATTTTCCCTGAATGAGGTGGGACCAAATCGAATCTGTCGTCTTTTGGGTGGTAATCAGGAAAAATATCCGTGTGTCCTTTATTGACAAACTATACTACAGCATAGTATAAAATGTAACAAATTTATCCTATGGAGCAGTATATATGGAAGAATTGTTTTTCAGGTTTAATCCGTGGTGGGAAGAAGAGGTCGCCTGCACTTTTATTGAGAGAAAAACCTATCTTTTGCAGATGGAGCAATCCATAAAAAGGAAAGATATTGTAATTCTCACAGGCCTGCGAAGAATTGGCAAAACGACCCTTATGAAGCTTTTTATAGAAAGGCTGATTAAAAATTACAGTATTGAACCAAAACATATTTTTTATATCAGCTTGGATGCCTATGGTCTTGAACGCTACTCAATAAGTGGAATTATTGATGAATACAGAAAGATTCACAGACTTCCACTTTCGCAACACATTTATCTGTTTCTTGATGAGATTGCCTACAAAGAAAATTTTCAGCAGGAATTGAAAAATTTATATGATTTGGGCAACGTCAAGATATATGCGTCCTCGTCAGCCTCTTCCGTACCGAAAGACAATAAGGCTCATCTGACAGGGCGGGAGAAGGTCATCGAAATCCTGCCTCTTACATTTGAAGAATATCTGCTGTTTAAAGGAATCAGATTGAGCATGGCGAATGGCCATCTCCTGGACCGTTATTTTGATGATTATATGCAGACAGGAGGAATCCCTGAATATGTTTTAACTGGTGATGTCGCCTATCTCAGTGAACTTTTGGACGATATTATTTATAAGGATATAATTGCAGCTCATGGTATTAGAGATAAGAAAATCATAAGGGA
>JALTEL010000594.1 GCA_027073945.1 Caldifarciminota bacterium
CAAAATAGACCAAAGCATGAGTTGAAGTTGCTTTTAAAGTTGCAGTTGCCAAAATATCATTGGTTGCATCCCATGGATCGGAGGCTCTAAAGTCTCTGAGATATAGTGATATTGAATTCGAAGCAGGCACTCCCAATGAAGCTCTTATCTCAGGTGTTTTGGCAAACAATCTAAAATTAGTCAAACTTGCCTTGATGTTATTTTTCGCGTTGGCTATATTACTAGTTCTCATATTTGCGGTTGGCAGTGTGGGAACTTTTGAGTAATTACCACCTAGAATAGCATTAACTAAAAAAGAATAATCTCCATCTAAGGCTTGTGTTCCATCACCAGACATCACACTTAAAAATGCTATTCTATCAGTTGGTTTAAGACATGGAAGATGCAAAGTGCCACCCGATGAAACTGAATTGAAATTATAGATTCCATACTTTGTTAAAGTGTTGTTTACAGTGTTATATGCAGTGTATGTCAGTGCATTACTTTGAGACTGATTTACTTGAACTCGTATTTTTGCTTTTTGCCCTGCTGGCAGAACTGTATTGTCTGGAACAGTAAAACTTATCTTATTGTCAGTAAAATTCAGAAATTCATTTGAAGTAATTTGATGATTTCCAAATAAAATTTTTACCATAGTTTTATCTGTGCCAAAATTATATCCGTAGACTGTTAATGGAACACCCGGAATAGAACTTTGTGGTGATAAATATACTATCGCAGGTTGTATGGTTTCAATAAAGTCAGAAATACCATCTAACTGAAATTCATCACTCCATATTTTAATACTTAATAGCCCTGTTTTTGCATTTTCTGGTAGTCTTATGTCCATTGAGGTAGATGAAGTTACATCAAGAACAGTGCACGCTAAGTTGTTTATATTAACATGGTTAAATGCAGCGATACTATTGAAGTTTCTACCTGTTAAAGTGATTTTTTGGTTACCCTTTGCGATAGAAGGCGAAGCAGAAAATATTATAGGTTTTCCTATAAAAATGACTTGCTGAGATTCGTGCGATTTTTCACCATTGATTTCGACGGTGACAGGACCACTTTCAACATTTGCCGGAGCTTGAACCATAATTCTGTCATCATTATCTTTGTTCCATGAAATAATTGTGCCTTCTTTGCCATTAAAAAAAACTTTTCCCGGTGACTTTCCACATCCTTTGCAAAAAACACTTACTAATTCGCCATCTGTTCCTAGTCGTGGCACAATTGACATAACTGCAAAATTCGCTGAAGATGACGCTGAACCATAAGTAAGAGAAAAATCAATATTTTCAGTAATCTTACCCGGATAAACTCTAACCTTATCTTTTGTGTATGGTGCATACCCTGAATATCTTGCCGTAACTTTGTAATCACCTGCTGGAATAGGCCCTAGCAGGTATGAACCGTCTGATGCTGTAGTTGCTTGTGCTTGAAAAGTTTCAACAATTGCATTAGATAATACTTTTGAGCCACTCGCTGACACAATACCCTTTATTCTACCGTAATCTAGGTTGATATTTCCTGTGGCAGAATCTAGATTCGTTTTAGAATCTGTGCCCCCACATCCAATAATTTGAACTAGTGCACACAAAGTTATGAGAAATAAATAAAT
>JALTEL010000595.1 GCA_027073945.1 Caldifarciminota bacterium
GTGGGCAAGTGATCTGTTCCATTTGCTTTTTGGAGTAGCCTTCATTTTTGCATAAAATACAGAGGTTCTGCCTTTTGGAATTCTCACCTTAAAGTGTTTGAGCCCGGGAGGTGTGGCCCATCTTATAAAAGAAGGGTTAAGCCTTCTGAATTCTTTTTGGGTTGTACCAGCCCATTTTGCCAGAAGAGATACGTTAGCCTGTCTCGGCACGTATGCAATATCAAATTTTGCTCCCTGTTCATAGGGGAACTGTATTGAGGTGTTAAATTTCTCGGGATTTTTTAAGACAAGCAGAAGCCCCAGGAACTTGGGTACGTACTCACGAGTCTCCCTTCTTAAGTATCTTTTTAAAGCAAAGAAATCCGAGGAATCCGCTTTATTCACAGCTCTGAGAACTCTTCCCTCACCTGCGTTATATGCTGCAAGTGCAAGGTCCCATCTACCGAACATGGCATAAAGGTCTTTAAAGTACTTTATGGCAGCCTCTGTCGAGTAGTACGGGTCAAGCCGCTCGTCCATCCACCAGTTCACTCTAAGGCCGTATTTTCTTGCGGTACTGGCTATAAACTGCCATATACCTCTTGCCCTTTTTCTTGAAAGAGCTCTTGTACGGAATGCACTCTCTATTATTGGCAGATAACACAGAGATTCGGGTAGGCCTTCTTCTCTCATCCTCTTTTTTATGTAAGGCAGGTAAGGTGCGCCCCTGTCAAGTCTCATTTGAATCTTGGTGTCCGCACGCTTTGAAAAATACAGTGCCCACTGCATTACTTCCTTTCTTCGAATGTCATTTTGCAAGAAACCGAATTCCATCAGCTCCTTTTTGTACTGGTCTCTTATATTGCTGTAAGTTGCGTCCAGCATTGAATCCGTATAAGTCTGACTCACGGTGTTGAAGTTATCAAACAATCCGTCGTAAATGTCCTCAACATAATAAGGGGGTACGTAAGGCTTTTTGACAGGGACAAGAAGATATCTGTAATCAATAATCCTTCTAAATCCGCAGGAACTGAGGAGTATAGTCAGAATAAGTGTGTATCGTAATTTCACAATTTGTATCCTATTTTCCTGAGAAAATCTTTACGTTCCCGTATGTCTTTTTCTTTTTCCACGTCAAGTGGAGGCTGTCCGTCCACCACACCGACAATTGCCCTGCCATAAGAAGTTTTTGCCACAATGACCTGCATGCGATTTGAAGATGCTGCATATATACCCACTATCTCATCCAATTCTCTTAATTTTTTTAAGATGTTGATGGGAAAAGCATTGCTGAGGATTAGAACAAAAGAATGTCCTGCAGCTATTTTTTGTGCGTTTTTTACAGCGGTATTTATCAATTTTTCATCAGTACCGCAAAATCTTACCAGTCTCGGACCCGAGGCTTCACAAAAAGCGAAGCCGAATTTGATATTAGGGACAGCGGTAACAAGAGCTTCATGGACATCCTCAACTGTTTTTATAAAATGTGACTGACCTATTATTATATTATCATTTTCCTGTTTTTCTATTTCAATTATTTCAAAATCAACCATAATCCCTCCTCTTTAATTTCTTTATTTTACACCAATATACGCGAAATTTCAAGGAAAGCCGCCGGATAT
>JALTEL010000596.1:0-299 GCA_027073945.1 Caldifarciminota bacterium
GGATGAAAACACGGCTGCCAACATGCACCAGATATAGATGTAGGGTGGATAAGCGAAGCGCATCCACCAATACCGCTAAATTCATTAGGCTTATAGTGTACGCTTTATCCGACTTTCAGGGTAAGAAGTTACGATAAATTAGCCAGTCATAATGTAACTTCTCAATAAGTGGGGGCTTCATTTTGGTAACCGACCACAGGGTGCTTCTTTTGGAAACGATTTGCGTTAGCCCTGTAGTTTTCTTGGTTTTTGCAGCATTGGAAACCCTGGCTCCGGAGCGCAGTAACTGTTCACGTCTC
>JALTEL010000596.1:309-1599 GCA_027073945.1 Caldifarciminota bacterium
GATTAATAAGCAGAGTGCCCTGATCTTGTGCATCAGGCGATGCTCCTGAAACCCTGAAAAAAGGCTACCGCTGGCCGGGGGAATGTGGACAACGGGGAGGGTCACATGCTGCAAAAACCTTAGAAAACAAGGAGCGAGAGCATGTTGGAAAAAGAAGCACCCTGTGGTCGGTTACATCGAAGTTGCCAGGACTTATTGAGAACTTACGTCATAATAGGGACTTTACTTCGCTTTGCTGCTGTTAGCAAACGATTATCCAATGTAGCAATTGGAATACTTTTTTTCATTGCAAGATCAAGATATGATGCATCATAAGTTGAAAGCCTGTATTTTCGTGCCAGGGCAAATATTTCTTTGATCATCCTTTCAGGTGATTCTTGATCTACGGTTATAGGCAGTTCAGATAGAAGAGCAATAAATCGTGTGCTATCTGCCATGCTGAGACGGTTTTTAAGTTCAGCCACCAATAGGACGTTACCAATTTCTAATGGCCAGATGGAAGGGACTATTGCTGTAAAATGCTCTAAACTATCCAAAATAGAGTCTGCATACTGATTTTCTTCATCTTTAAAGCACCAGGTCATCACTACTGAATTATCAATAACAAAGCTTCTATTCATCTATTGCCTTCCCTCTTCGATCATTTCACGTAGAGATAACCCATTAAGATAATGTTGATTACGAAAATTGCGCAATGCAGAAATAACTTTTTTGGGTTCTGTCTTATGTTGAAATCCTGGAGGATGCAATACCGCTACAGGCACTCCATGTTTTGTGATAGTTATCCGTTCTCCTTTGCTTACTCGTTCAAGTAACTTTGCAAGGTGTGTCTTTGCCTCATATGCACCAACAGTTTCCATTTCTACCTCCTAGACTGGTCTTAAACTAGTCTAAATATATGTGATGTCAACCTATAAGTTGAAGAAGATATGATCCTGCGGCCTGGCTGGCCCTAAACTTGGGTTTCGTTTCGCCCTATTCAGGCTATGGGCTTTGTAAATTATATGGTTATGCGGGTTCCCTAACTTCGCTATAGTCAGTTTTTTTCTGTGATCTCTGTGCCTCTTTTCTCTATCTCATCCCTTATCTGGCGCATGGTCTCAATAGGTTTGCCGATAGGGTCAGGCACTGGCCACTCCTCACTCTCTACCCCTGGGAAGAGAGAATGGCCCTCATCACAGCCTATGGATATAATCAGGTCCGGGGCTCCGTAACAGACTGCCTCCCTGATCGATTGCGGGTCATGAAAGGCCATATCGATCCCCTTTTCTTCCATGACTTTTACCATGA
>JALTEL010000597.1 GCA_027073945.1 Caldifarciminota bacterium
GAATATATAAAAAGCAATACAATAGAAAATATAAACAGCGTGACCAAAAGCTCTATCAGTGTAAAACCTCTATTTCTCAAAATAACTCTCCTCTACTTCAATATAACAGTTGAAAACTTTCTTTCATACAGAACATTAAGATATCTCCAGCAAATAGTTATATTGTCCATATTGAGATATATACCCGTTGAATCATTTGTTTGTGTTCCTTCAAAAAGCATGGCAAATTTTACATTTTCATTATTGTTTATTTGTCTCGTAATTACGTGACAACCGTTGGACGAAGACAGTGAAGAGTTGTCCAAGCAATCAGCGCAAGACACACCTGAAGAAATATTAACAAAATCATCATTTATTTTTGTTTGATTGTCATTTCTATATTCGTCAAATGTCTCCTGAACTATCCTTGTGGCTTCGTTTCTTAAAAGGTTTCTTGTTGATAAATGCCTTGAATATATAATGCCGGATAGCAGACCCAGCATCACAACCAAAAAAATAAGCATTGCAACAAGAACCGATATCAAAGACATACCTTTTCTATTTGACATTACACGAACTGCCATTATCCTCTCCTAATTTCACCCTAATATCATTAATAGCAACGCAGTCGTATTGAGGATTCAAACCTTGGACCGAACCATTATAATAGACTCTCGAACCGCTTATCGTTCCCCTTGTATCAATGTTTACAGGACCGCCTGAAAAGCTGTTTTTTAAAGTTATCGTCTCTGTTTGCACGCCATTTTCTATTATCTTTAATATTTTACCGTTGACAGATATATAGACACTTATTTTCTGCGTAAAAGCCTTTGTTCTCTCTTTTTGAATTATGCCGTATATTGTTTTTGTGTCGTCTTCTATGGAGTATTTCTTCTGCCATTTATTGTATTGAGGCACGGCAATAATAGCTATAATGGATAGTATGGCTATAACCACAAGAATTTCTATTAAAGTCACGCCTTTTTTATTCATCATTTTTCTAACCACAATAGTATTGAAGGCAGTAAACCGGTATATGGCGGAGGCAGAATTGGCGCCGTTTCAGGTGTAATTCCCTGATGCCAAGCAGTTGTCTTTTTGTTATTACTTGTAAAAGATTCTTTATTGGCCTGAACTATATTACCTCTTGACAACTGCATATATACCGTATTTGACAATATACCAGATTGATAACTTCCATTTGGGCAACTGTCAAACATGCTTAAACCGCTCGCACAGTTTAAACCCCACATCCTTGAGCGTCCGCCAAACGAACATATATCGGAAGACGGCTCGGTAGTTGCAAAAAATACAAGATTATCATACGGATCAACAAGCGGATTTGATATAAATCTCTCTTTGAAATAGTCACCTGATTTCGGATCTAAGTCTATCTTGTATGCCCAAACACTTTGAGAGCTATCCAACTCGTCACAAGATTCATCGGTATTTTTTGCCTGATTAACATTGCAATTCCCGCTAAAACATCCGTCTATCATAACACCGTAAAGATTTTCCACATCGTTGCTGTTTTGACCGGGATCGTCTGTTTTAAAATACCACCTGCCTGTTCCAAAATATATATAATCATGATTGAAACATTTCATATACTCTATACT
>JALTEL010000598.1 GCA_027073945.1 Caldifarciminota bacterium
AATCGGTATAGTTATCACTTCCAAGGTATCTTTTAAATTCATTCTCATGATTAATATCAAAATCAACAAGTGTGTCGTTATCAACAGTATAGATTGTTCTATCATCAGGAGATGTCGTTGCCAGTTTTTCCCCTGCTTCCCACAGATTTTTTAAATCGTCTAAGCTATTCACCACTGTATCTGTTGAATTATCCGTTCCGTCGCAGTTGCTTTTATACTTTTTAATTTTTAGTTGACCCGTTTTATTATCTACATCAAACATCAATATTTCATCACCGCCGGGCGAACCATCTGTGCAGACATCCAGTATATGGTTTTCAATGCTATCCTCTCTTATGTTTTGAACACCTTTATTATTATAGAACCAATATGTAAACAGCTGTCCTACCCAATGAAGTGCGGTGTTATTATTGCCCAGGTCTTTTTCAGCATAGAAAACAGCTTGATTTAAAAGTGAGCCAACTTTAACCTTTTTAGCCAAAACGGAAACAGAAGAACCAGCAGATGTCTGCTTAAGGATATCAGAAAAAACACCAGTGATTGCACCTTTTAATTTTTCCGGATTATTCCCTTCAAAATATCCATAAGGACCTGTGCCATCACTATTTTTTTTGACTTCATCACTGCTGCAGGTATTTTCAAGATTTTCTGATGTTGTTAAACTTGTATCTGGATAACTCGTTTTATTGCATGGGTGATTATCTCCATTTAAATCGTTATAGTTGCCATAAACAGCCGTCCATTTGAGTGAATTTTTCCCGAGATTAGAATCTAGAAACATAGCAACAGAATAGGTTTTTGCATTCTGCTTCCCCTCCAAACTAGACACTAAATCGACATTTCCGCCCAGCCACATTGAGTTTGCTGGCCTTATAGGATCGCTATTTGTTGTTTGATCTGGCGTATTCCACTCACCGTCAGACATCAAAATAACAAAATTTTGTGCACAATGAACGATATCTCCATCAAAATTGTATGGATCAATACTGTCATATTTACTGATAGTGCTGCTATTTCTACTGTACAGACTTTCAACATCTTCTAAAGCATCTCCTGTAGCAGTCCAGCCGTCTGGAGATTTATCGTTAATCTTGTTTATCAAATCAACATATTCGTATGCAAAACCTACTCTGTCAGAAACAGAGGTGCTGTAAAAAGCTGCGCCAATCCTCGGCCTTTGTTCTCTTTCCCTTATTTTTTGAAGAATCCCTACAACGTTTCCTTCGTTGGCATCATAGGAAGATACATACTCCTTTTGAATCTTGCTGCCGTCCTCAGTTTCAACAAAATCACTTCCCCATTGACATAACTCATTGGATATACAGCTATCTGAATCATTATTATAACGAGAACAACGCCCCCAAATTTTTCTTTTGTTTCTGCACAGATGTTTCTTATACTTCCAGCGACACAATTGATTTGCTACGCAAGAGGATTCATCATTGTATATTTCGCAAGATTTAACATCGCTGCATGCACCCAAAACCTTCCCACCTGTCAAAATCCATCTTAAAATATCAACTCTCGTCATATAAGAATAATTAAGGCAGTTACCACTCCAATCACTATAGTCATTGCTACAGACATCACCTGTATTT
>JALTEL010000599.1 GCA_027073945.1 Caldifarciminota bacterium
GAAGGTGGAGATACGTGTGTTGCTGAATGAAAAAGGCCGTTTCGATCCTGTAAAAATGGAGAGACTTTCCATGGTG
The DNA here is from genome assembly GCA_027073945.1 of Caldifarciminota bacterium. The sequence continues at coordinate 77 of JALTEL010000599.1, forward strand.
CTGTCCAACCTGGAAAACAGTGGGGCCCAGCTATTCATCGTTTCCTCCGGTGCGATCTTTCTGGGGACACAAAAACTCGGTTTCAATGTGCAGCCGGAAGGGCGGGTGGACAAACAGGCTGTGGCAGCCGTAGGACAGGCTGAGCTTATGAAACTGTATCGTCGGTATTTTGAGGGATATAATCAGACGGTGGCCCAGGTATTGCTTACCGGTGATATTTTTGCTGATCCTGTCCGCAGCCGGAATGCACGCAATACATTGACACATCTCCTGGAGCTGGGTGTGATCCCCGTAATCAACGAAAATGATTCGGTCTCTACGGAAGATATTGAACTGGATGACAATTACTATCTCGTCAGGGCTGTGGCCGGGCTTACAGGGGCCCATCTGATTCTGGTCAAGACAGGACGGCCGGATCAGTATATCCTGATTACACGGGGTGAAAAACAGATGCCACTGTATATAGCGGAAAAAGAACTTGTGGAAAAGATTGAGGATAGTAAAAAGGAAATTTTTAACCGGGATTATCTTATGGGAGCTTTTCCTGACGTGTTGACAAGTGAGATCATAAATGCCTGACAGATGGATGGGGAGAACGATCATATCAATAAAAAAAAGGTTGTGGTAAAGGTGGGCAGTTCGACCCTGTCCTTTCCTAACGGCAGGATCAATCTGCAGAGGATAGAACAGTTGGCGGAGGTGCTGAGCCGCATACAACATTCCGGCGTGCAACTGATCCTTGTTTCTTCCGGGGCGATGGCTGTGGGAGGCGGTCTGCTCGGGATGAAGAAGAAACCTGAGACACTGGCCGGCAAGCAGGCACTGGCAGCCGTGGGGCAGGCCGAACTGATGAAAATATACCAGCGGTTTTTCGAACCTTACCACCAAACCCTTGCCCAGGTGCTGCTTACCAAAGACGGACTACAGGAAGAGATCAAACGTACCAATGCACGCAATACCCTGCAGCGGTTGTTTGAGATGGGGATCATCCCCGTCATCAATGAAAACGATACCGTATCCACCTTCGGGATACGCTTTGGTAACAATGATGTGCTTGCCGCCTATGTGGCTGAACTGGCAGAAGCTGACCTGGTGATCATTCTTTCTGACATAAACGGACTGTACACGGCCGATCCCAGACAGGATCCGGAGGCCAGATTGATAGAAACAGTTACTGCCCTTTCTCCTGAGATACTGCAGTCGGCGCAAGGCAGCGGAAATTCATTCGGTACCGGAGGAATGAGTGTAAAACTGGATGCCGCACGCATTTGCATGGATGCCGGAATAGAAATGATTATCGCCAACGGCAAAGACCCGGGGATCATACCGGAAATACTGGAAGGGAAAACGGTGGGAACGAGGTTTGTAAGGCAGAAGGCAGAAGAAAATAGAATAGTGGAATAGTGGAATAATGGAATAATGGAATTACAACTTAATTTCGCGAGCGTCAGCGAGCTAATTTCGGCTGCGAAGCAGCCTAATGACCATTGTATGACCATTGTATGACCATTGTATGAC
>JALTEL010000600.1 GCA_027073945.1 Caldifarciminota bacterium
ATACATTTCTTTTATCCCTAAACTTTTCAACGGTTTCAGCATATACGGCATTACAACCGAAGGGAGCAATGTCCCGAAGGGCAAGGGCGTTAGCCCTTAGCGTATATGCTGTGTTAGACGCTGTTTGGGGTTGATATTGTTGAGTCACGAGATTCCTCACTATCTGTATCGCAGTCGTACAGTTCGGAAGTCTTTTGATCCACAAACGCAAGTCATATCTATCTGAGCACAATCTGTGCAATAAATTCGGCCACATCGCTGACATTCATCCCCCGGACCTTCATAGCCCTGTCTCATGCCCTCAACACTCATAAAAGTACCTATGTTTAAGGTATTAGCAAACGGCGTCCCCCGTCCCAGATTTATCACTGGCCGACCACAAATCTCGCAACGAATTCCGTGCCTGCCATGAATGAAGAAGAACCAAATCCAGCCTATACAGGCTACTGACATTCCTATTAATAAGCCAATAGGACCACCAATCCAAAGTCCAATGAAAGGAGCAGCAAGCATCAAGATGTTAAAAACCATCCCGCCTATCGTTAGACGACGCGTTCCTGGAAGGAATAAATTACTCATATCCCAAACCTCCTTGCCTCTCCCCTTTTTTCTTAGATTGTTCCAATTGAGCAATACGCCTTCTCAGGGCATTCAATGTATTTTCGGGTGCATCTGACTTCTCAGCTTTTAATAACTGCTCTTTAGCAGCTTCTAATCTACCCATCTCGGTATACATTATTCCTAGATTACAATTGGCTATAGGGTAATTTCCATTCATGAGATCTATAGCTTTAAGAAAATGCTTCTCTGCCGTATCATAAATCTTCAAGATTGAATAAGCTACGCCCAAATTGTGCTCTGCTAAAGGATGTTGTGGTTTAATATAGCAGAATTTATTAAGAATCTCAATTTCCTCTGTCCATTTTTGCATACGGTGATATATGTTTGATTTTAGAAACAGTAAAAATGCCCGTGCATCGGGATGATCGTATCTAGTTAATAATTTATTCAGCCAGTCTAAACTTCGATCATACTGCTCAAAGCCAATATATTCCAATAATTCATCGATATCTTTTGCACCTGAGTTGTCAACCTGCTTTTTTGCAGATTCTACAAGCTCTGCATGGAAATCCAGAGTAGGCGACATACCAACAAACTGACCAGCAACAAAGCCCTGATTGTGTTTCACTGCGTTAATCAGTTGCTCATCTCCCAAATGCTTGGCATATGTCTCTGCGTGCATTAGCATTTGAATTGCTTCATATTGTGCACCTATATTGGCAAGACATATACCGGCATGCATGCTTGACAAACAAGCCTCACGGATATCTCCGAAAATATCCGATGATAGCTGGAGCACCCTTAAGTAAATGTCCAATGCCTCTTTATACTCCTTTTTGCCAAGATATCTGTCAGCGGCAACTCGCAAGCCATAGCATAGGATTTCTCTTCCTGCCATTCCTCCCATCTCCTGTGCCATATTCATCGCTTTGCTTACCATTTCACCAGCCTCAATATCCTTAGGGGTATTAATCCATTTTCCCGCAATGTCGATAAGTGTTTTGGCATAAAGAGATGCTTATAGTCTTTGCT
>JALTEL010000601.1 GCA_027073945.1 Caldifarciminota bacterium
GAGCATATCCGTGTGTGGCTCCCGATGTTATTATTTCAATTGCCCCGTTATCCTGAAGATATTTAAAACCCTTTGTAATGTCTTCTCCTAATTCTCTGAATATTTCCAGCACCTGTGTGTAAAAATCGATCCACATTTTTGCTGTTTTTGCCTGAAGTGCGTTGCCTGCGAGGGAAAAGTGCTTTTCATCAGCAATGGCAGATTGTATTTTTGAATTAACATATGCTTTGAATCCTTCTTTGAATCTGTTATCTATGAGTTGTTCGGAAAGTACAGGAGTCAGTCCTATTGTTATTTTTGCCTGTATCCCTTCCTCAAGCAGTTGTTTTATTACCCTGTAAAGTGGTATATAAGTCTCGGATGCGGCTTCGTAAAGCCATTCCGAGCCATGAGGCCATGTCCCATGTCCTAACACATAGGGCAAATGAGAGTGTAGAACAAATGCTACATAAGCTTTCTTATTCATATTCACCTCCGCGATGTCTTAATTTTAAAGTAAGACTTGTGAATTGTAAAAAATTTCATGAGATGATTTACTTTGACCACGACAAGATTTGTTATCAACCCATTTATATTACGAGGCAAGTTTTGTATTATCTCTTTTCTTTTATTCTTGCGGATTTGCCCCTTCTTTCTCTGAGGTAATATATTCTTGCCCTTCTTACCTGTCCTTTTCGGAGCACTTCTATTTTTTCGTATATGTTTGAATGCAGCGGAATAATCTTTTCAATCCCTATGCCCTGAGTTACTTTTCTAATGGTAAAAGTAGCATTGACACCAGAGCCTCTTCTGCGTATTACATAGCCTTCAAAGGGCTGCAGTCTCACTCGTTCGACCAATTTCTTGGTTTTAGGGTCTTCCTTCAGCTCTTTTATTTTGAGATATACCCTGATTTTATCACCTGGACCGAAGTCAGGGACATCTTTACGTATAAATTGGGAAGTTATTTCATGTACCTTACTGCTCATTTTATTTCCTCCTTTAAAATTTCAATAATTAATTTTTTTTCATTGTCCTTGAAGGTACTGTTCAAGATAAGGTCAGGCCTTTTTTTCAATGTCATTCTGATGGATTCCTTTTTTCTGTAAAGGGCTACTTGTTCATGATTGCCTGATAATAAAACATCCGGGACACTCTGCCCCTTAAAATTAGGCGGCCTTGTATAGTGAGGCTCAGCAAGAAGTCCGTTTTGAAATGAATCTGTCAGTACAGATTCCCTGTGTGAAGTTGCACCTTCAATAAGCCTTGATACTCCGTCTAAAATGGCCATTGCTGGTATTTCCCCGCCGGATAGCACGAAATCTCCGACAGACAGCTCCATATCAAAATAAGACGAAATTCTGTGGTCTACACCTTTGTACCTGCCGCAGAACAGAATAATATGCTCATTGCTCAGGGCGAAATGCATAAATTTTTGCGTTAATACCTCTCCTCTTGGAGTTAGCAGTATTTTGTATCCATCTCCTGCCTCTTTCAAAGCCTTTAAAACAGGTTCGGGTTTTATAACCATGCCTGCTCCGCCTCCATAAGGATAATCATCAACCTCTTTGGGTGAATTTGCGAAATCTTTTAAATTGAGAAAATCAAC
>JALTEL010000602.1 GCA_027073945.1 Caldifarciminota bacterium
GTTATCAAACTCATCTACCGCAATGCTTTTATCATTAAAGTGCAAAGTATTGCCGGCTCTACTCACCCAGCCAATCTGTTTAGCTGGGACTCCTACCATAAGAGCATAAGGTTTTACATCTTGATTAACAACAGCACCACTTCCTATAAGCGCATATTTGCCGATAGTCACGCCACACACTATAGTTGCATTCGCCCCAACTGAACATCCTTTTTTAAGAAGTGTTTTTTTGAATTCATCACGACGAATGATAAAAGCCCGTGGATTTATGATATTTGTAAAAACCATGGAAGGTCCTAAAAAAACATCGTCTTGTATCTCTACCCCTTCATAGATAGAGATATTATTTTGTACTTTTACTCCGCTTCCTATGAGTACATTGGGTCCAACTACGCAGTTTTGACCAAAAGAGCAGTTGTTTCCTATCTTGGTTCCTGAGAGGACATGAGAAAAATGCCATATTTTAGTATCCTCTCCAATACTTACATCATTTTCAACTATGGCTGTGTTATGTATATATATTGACTTGTCTTGTGCATTATTATATACTCCTTTGTCAAATATTTTCATTGTATGACCTTCTTGGCAAATAGATGATAATCGCCTTTTAGACCAATAGCATCTTGATTTCTTATGGTAGATACTGTTCTTATGCTTCCATAAGCTTCATCAAGACCAAAACCATTGCCCTGCAGTATCTCTTCATAGCTTCTTGTGTGTAAATCTTTGAATCCTCCTGAAAACTCTATCTCTTTTCCTTCTACTTTTATACTTCGAAATGTGGTCTGTCTAGTTGCTTTTACCTCTTTAGGTAAATAGTCATAATTAACACTTAAAAACCACCTTACATTTGCATTTTTTAATTTTATGAAGCCTGCGTTTGTATCTTGTGTTTTTAGATGCACTATATTTTCTTGCACCTCACCAAATATCCAAGAGAGCATATCATAAAAATGAACTCCTATATTTGATGCTATACCTCCACTTTTACTCTCATCACCTTTCCAGCTTATAAAGTACCACTTGCCTCTACTTGTGAGATATGTCAAATCAATATCGTAAATTTTATCTGGATTTTCTTTCAACTCTTTTTCAACCCTTTTCTTAAGCTCTACGATAGAAGGGTGCAATCTAAGCTGCAAGATATTGTATATCTTTTTACCTGTTTCATTTTCAAGTAGTTTTAACTGATCTATATTATGAGGATTAAGAACAAGAGGTTTTTCACAAATGGCATCTGCTTCATTGCGTAAGGCACACCTTATATGTGCATCATGCAGGTAGTTTGGTGTTGCTATCGATACATAGTCAAGTTTATTTTCTGTGCTTTTTAGTTTGTACATATGTCTATCAAACCGTTCAAACTCCGTAAAAAAAGAAGCTTGAGGAAAGTAGCTATCTATGATGCCAACACTATCATTTTTATCTAACGCACATATGAGATTGTTTTTTGTTTCTTTGATGGCCTTCATGTGTCTTGGTGCTATATAGCCTGCTGCACCAATAAGTGCAAAATTTGTTTTACTCATCTTTTAAATGCTCCTTTATTTTATTTATAAGCTTTTCATATCTGGTTATAGTACTAAGT